>JAUWHU010000128.1 GCA_030605705.1 Thermoflexia bacterium
GCCGACGAGTACCCCTACCAGGCCGATCTCTCCCTGAGCAAAGTCCGCCAGGGGAGCGGCCAAGTGGAGGCCGGTGAACCCATCACCTTCACCCTCACCGTCACCAACAGCGCCACCTCTGAGGTGATGGCCGACGCCCGCGTGGTGGACACAGTGGAACCGGCCTCGGCCGTGGCCGCGCTGAGCGGCAGCACGCCGGGCGGCGACTGCACGGCCGCCGGAGCCGTCGTCACCTGCACCCTCTACAATGTCGCTACCGATACCGTGCGCTCAATGACCATCTGGGTCACCACCACCGCCACCTACGACGGCGTGCTCACCAATACCGCCACCGTCACCCCCACCAATGCTATTGACCTCGATGGGAGTGACAACACCGCCGGGCCAGTCACCGTCACCGTCGCCTACGTCCCGCCGAACCCCGACCTGTGGGTGGACAAGGCCGTCTCTGCCGTCTACGCCGAGACGGGCGACACCCTCATCTACACCGTCACCTGGGGCAACAGCGGGTCAGTAGTAGCGACTTCAGTCGCTCTGACCGACACGCTGCCCACTGACGTGACCTACGTGAGCGCCAGCCCGTCTCCGGATAGCAGCCCCAACCCGCTGGTCTGGAACCTGGGCGACGTGGCCCCCGGCGCCGGGGATACCTACACCATCACCGTCACGGTGAACAGCGGTCTGGCCGACGGCACGGTGCTGACCAACACGGCTGTCATCACCAGCCTGACGACTGAAGTCGTCACTACGAACAATACCGCCGTCGCCACCACCACCGTCTACCAACTGGGCGGCTACGACCTGGAGGTGACCAAAAGCGCCAGTCCCGACGAGGTAAAGGTTGGGGATGAGATCGGTTATAGCATCTGGATCACCAACACCGGGGAGTTACCTGCCAGTCCCACACTGAATGACGCCATCCCTGAAGGTACCGAGTACATTGCCGGGTCGGCCTGGGCCAGCCGGGGGACGGTTGGCGACATCTTCGGCATCCACTGGGAGGGCGACCTGGCGGTGGGAGAGGATGTACTCGTCACCTTCCAAGTCGAGGTCATCTCCTGTGAGGGCGTGGAGTGCGGCCTGATCCGCAATTCGGCGGAGGTGAATATCCCCGGTGTGGCATACACCTGGCAGGAGAGCACGGATACCATTGTTCGTTGTCCAGACCTGACGGTGATCGGCGATGGGCCAGAGCGCGTGGCCCGGTACAGTAACGGCGCCTTCGCCCGCTACGACGTGGTGCTGACCTACGAAAACAAGAGCGACCACAACAACCCCGGCGTCGCTTACAGCACCACCCTGATGGCCTGGCTGCTGGAGGGAGCGCGCTTCTCTGCATTCAACCCACCGCCCGATGAGAGCCCCGATCCCCAGACACGGATCTGGCGCCTGGGCAACCTGAACCCCGGCGCCAGCGGGCAGATTATAGTACAGGTGGAGCCGTATCAATGGCTGGACACCGGCTACACCGTCCACGCCAAGATATATGCCGACCCGGAAGAGGAGTGCCAGCCGGATCCGCATCCCAACCAGGCTGACGTGACCACCTTCCCCACAAAGATGGAACTGGAGAAACAGGCCGCTAACCCTCGCCGGATGGTGACGCGAGACCCCATAACCGGCGATGTGACACAGCAGATGTTGGTAGAATATTACCTGCGCTATCACTACCAGACTACCGATCCCACCCGTCCGCCGGTGTCCACCTACCGGTTTGAGGACTATTGGCCCGACGAGTTGGACTTTGAGCGGCAAGTCAGTCAGCCCCTGTTGGTTATCCCCGGAAAGTTTGGTGTGCAGCAGGCCAGTACCCCGCTGCTCCTGGAATCCACCTCCTACCTGTACGAGGGAGACTCTGGCTGGGTACGACTGCTCGGCTCCTCCAGCCTGATCACCGCCGGTCACGTCATCACCAACGAGGTGCAGGAGCGCTACCAAGTCCCGAGGAGCCAAGGCACGGGCTTCGAGACCTTCACCGACACGGCCATAGTTTCCGGCCCCGTCCCCCTCTTCCCGCCCTTCATCACCTTCCCAGGGAACGGGGAGATTTGCCCCGATCCTGAGTTCGACCAGATAGAGGTGCGGGGACTGGCGCAGCCCGGCATGGAGGTCGTGGTGTACGCGAACGGCGTTGGGATTTGGGGCACCATTGCCGATGCCAGTGGCAAGTTCACCTGCCTCACCCTGGCGTCTCCGCCGGCGGAACTCTATGCCAAAGCCTGCGACCCCAATGACCCGGACCGATGCAGCGGCGAGTCGAACCACGTCGAAGTGTGGGAGTCATCGGACTACTGGTGCCCGCAACTCTCCTATTGGGAGGGGACAGTCAAGGCCGGGCTGCTCAAGGGCCAACATATGACCTTCCACTTCCGCGACGAGGATGGAATCTTCACTGCCTTCAACTGGAAGATGTCCGGCGTCTACGGCTTCTGGGACACCGACCTGCACCTCTACTCCTGCTGCGACGAGCCGACCCAGACCTTCGAAATCATGGCTGACGGCGTGTTCTACAGCCCCACCCAGGTGTCTCTCCCGTGGTACACC
Source organism: Thermoflexia bacterium (assembly GCA_030605705.1). Classification (GTDB taxonomy): domain Bacteria; phylum Chloroflexota; class Anaerolineae; order B4-G1; family SLSP01; genus JAUWHU01. The sequence goes on from JAUWHU010000128.1 coordinate 2,545, forward strand.
TTCCACATTGGCTACGCCCACAAGGTGAGTATATACAGCCAGTGCGGGGACGAGATGGGCGAGAGCAACGGCGATGTGCTCATTGATCCCGATGGCTACGTCTTCAACGTGGACAAAGGCGGCGACTATAGCGGAGAGGGCGGGATGTTCAGCCCGGTGGAAGCTATCTCTGGCGTTACCGTCACCTGCATGGTCTCGATGCCCACCTGGGGCGGCTGGGTGCCCTGGCCCGCGCACCTGTACGAGGATCAGGTCAACCCGCAGGTCACCGACGACGTCTACCCCGACAACATCACCACCACCGGCTACTACGCCTTCTTTACCCCGCCCGGCTTCTACTACATTGATGTGCAGGGTGGGGCGACCACAGAGGGTAGCCCCTACCAGCACTGGCGCAGCCCGGTGGTGGAGGTCATCACCGAGATCGTCCACGTCAACGTGCCCTACACCCCATGGCCTGACCAGGCTGCGGTGACAGTCACGCTGACGGCAAGCGGCCCAGACTTGGCCGTCATCACCGTGCCGGTGGGCAGCGCGGTGCAGTGGGTCTCTGCCCTGACCGCCACAGACACCATCACTGACCTCATCGCCTGGAGCGAGAATCCCATCCTGCGCCCGCTGAGCGACCTGGACCCGCTGGAGAACGTGCAGGGCTTTGACGCCGGCTTCCTGGAACCGGGGCGCGTCTACCGGCGAGAGTTTGACTGGCCGGGGATATACGAGTATACTGATGCTGCCGGGCACAGCGGTACCATCATCGTTACCGGCGGCGCGAAAATCTATCTCCCACTGGTGCTGCGGAACTACGCACCGTAGCCAATC
>JAUWHU010000259.1 GCA_030605705.1 Thermoflexia bacterium
CACCGTCCCGAACTGCTCCTGCTGGACGAGCCGACGCTCGGCCTGGATCCGCTGATGCAACATGAGGTGCTGCGCCTGATCACCGAGGCCAAGGCCAATGGCGCCACCATCTTCTTTTCTTCCCACATCATGAGCGAGGTAGAGGCCGTGGCGGAGCGCGTGGCCATCATCCGCAAAGGCGTGATTGTGGAGGTGGCCGAGCCTGCCTCTCTGATTAACCGCGCCCTGCGCCGCGCCAGTGTTCGCTTCAGGCAGCCGGTGGACGTGGGCCCGCTGGCGAACGTGCCTGGCGTGACGGTACTCTCGCGGGACGATGGCACGAGCGTGCTGCTGCAAGTGGAAGGCGAGATGGACGGACTCATCAAGACGCTGGCTGCTTTCCCGGTGAGCGACTTTGAGACCGAGCGGCCCTCGCTGGAAGAGATTTTCCTGGCCTACTACGAGGATGAGCAGAAGGAGGAGTAAAATGATGACGATTTTCCGCTATACACTGCGTCGTTTCCGAGGCCAAATTCTCGGTTGGGGCATTGCCCTCGCCCTGTTCGGCGTGTTGCTCGTTTCGATGTACGACATGATCGCCGCGGAGCAGGAGCAGTTTGAAGAACTGCTAAAGGTCTATCCGCCCGAGATCAGCGCGTTCATGGGCGACATTGGCACCTTTGCTACGCCGGAAGGGTTTGTCTCTATAGAATTCTTCTCCTACATGCCGCTCATCCTGGGCATCTTTGCGGTGCTGACGGGCAGTGGCCTGCTGGTGAGCGATGAGGAAAATGGCAGACTCGACCTGATCATGGCCCACCCTGTCAGCCGCACGGCCCTGTTCCTGGGCCGACTGCTGGCCTTTGTCGCTGCCACCGTGGCCATCCTGGCCATAGTCTGGCTAGGCCTCGTCGTTCCTATGAACTGGTCTTCGTTTGACATCGGCTGGGGCAGAATGTGGCTGCCTTTGCTATCGCTGCTGGCAGAGTTGCTGCTCTTTGGCACGCTGGCGCTGCTGCTGAGCATGCTTCTCCCCTCGCGCCGCATGGCAGCCACGACGGCCGGCCTGCTGCTGGTGGCCAGTTTCTTCATCACCGGCCTGGCGAAAATCAACGAGAACCTGGAGCCCGTCGCCAGGCTATCCCCGCTCAACTACTACCAGGCTCAAGATGCCTTCCAGGGGCTAAACGGTGCGTGGCTCGCTGGTCTGCTTGGCTCAGCAGTGGTTTTCGCCGCCCTGGCTTGGTGGCGCTTCCAGCGGCGCGACATCCGCGTGGGCGGGGAGGGCGGCTGGAGGTTACCTTTGCTGCCTTTCCGTCGCCGCGCTGGCGCTGGGAGTTAGGTATAGAATAGCACGGGTTAGCGGCCCAGTTGGGCAAAGTGTACTTCTGCTCACTGGGCCGCGTCTGTTTCTGTGGGGTGTACCATGTCTGACACAATGCCAGCGCAATCCAGCGATACAAAGCCGTCCCTTGAGCGTTCGGGGATCAGGCGCATCGTGCAGGTTCTCGTGTCTGTTCTGCTCATCGGCGTGCTGCTGTTTCTCGCCGCCGGTCGGTTAGACTGGGTGTGGGGATGGCTTTTTCTCGCCGGCTGGCTCATCCTTCTGCTGGCGTCGGTAATCGTGATGCGCCGCAAGGGTCCAGACTTGATCAACGAGCGCGGCAGGCGGGCAGAGAATATCAAGGGCTGGGACAAGGTCTTGATGGCGGTCTACTCGCTCGTGCTCTTTACCGTGCCGGTGGTCGCCGGGCTGGATGCCGTGCGCTTTGGGCGGTCTGCGATGCCGCTGGCCTGGCACGTGATTGGGGGCGTGCTCTTTATCCCGGCGATGATTATGCCCCTGTGGGCGCTGTCCGCTAACGCCTACCTCTCGACGATGGTGCGCATCCAGGACGACCGGGGCCACCAGGTCGTCACAACCGGCCCATACCGGTACGTGCGCCACCCGATGTACGCGGGAATGATCTTTTTTGGGCCATCCATCCCACTGTTCCTCGGCTCGTGGTGGACGTTCGTTCCTTGTGGTCTGATCGTCGTTCTGTTCATCACCCGCACCGCGATGGAGGATAAGACGCTGCAAGAAGAACTTGAGGGCTACGCCGAGTATGCCGGGCGCGTGCGCTACCGGTTGCTGCCGGGCGTGTGGTAGTCGCCAGTATGCGCAACAACTAAAACGTCATTCAGAAGGGATAAAATGAACGCCAATACATCTGCAGAGCAGCCAAAGGGGAAACCTGACACAACCGTCGTGATTACGAAAT
>JAUWHU010000409.1 GCA_030605705.1 Thermoflexia bacterium
TGGAGTCGCTGATCGAGGAGACGCTGGCCCAGATCGAAGAGGTCTGGGTTGAGTGGGATTGAGGAGGTACCTGCTTCGAAAATACCCCCCACAGCTGTGGCCGGTCTCCGACCGAGCCACAGACGGGCACGGTCTGGAGACAGGCCCGAGCTATTGCGCCGTGATTCAGGGAGCAGTGTACGCGATTTGTCATTCCGAGCCAGAGCGACGCGCAACGCGCGGAGCACGCCAGCGAGGAATCTCTAGCGTCTCTGAAAATTTTAGGGCGGAAGTGGCAGATTCCTCGCAGGCGCGTCGCTAGCGCTCCGTTGGCTCGGAATGACAACCGGGGTCGAGCCGGCTAGCCCCGTTCACGGGGCGTTGCTCCGTAGCCCTGGCATTCATGCCTGGGCAATTCTGGGCTGCAGTCGCTGGCCTCACTTGTCAGAAGCCAACCTTGACGATTTGTGCTATACTATGACTGGGTGCCGTCCGCTGTCAGCCATCCGCTGAAGGTTGATCGCTGAAGGCTGACCACTGATCGCTGATTTTTGACTAACAACTACGAGACTAACAACTACGAGACTAACAACTATGCACACATTTCTGTCCGACTTAGACGCTGCCGGCGAGTTGCAGCACGTGACCGCGCCGACCTCTCCCTATCTGGAGGTGGCCCGCGTCATCGCGGCTCACGATGGACAGCCCTTGCTGTTCGAGAATTTACCCGGCTACCCGGGCTGGCGCATGGCGGCGGGCTACGTCGCCCGGCGCGAGCACTTCGCCCGCGCCCTGGGATGTGCTGTGCCTGACCTGCTGCGACGCATGGCGGAGGCGCTGGAGCATCCGCAGGCTCCGCCCGTGGTGAACACCGCTCCTTGCCAGGAGGTCGTGGAGCCGGGAGTAGACCTGACCCGCTTGCCTATTCCGCGCTACCACCCGCTCGACGGCGGCCCTTACGTCACAGCGGGGGTGGCCATCATCCGCGATCCTGACCTGGGGCGCAATCTTAGCTTCCACCGGCTGCTGCTGCGCGATGCGCAACACTTCACCGCGCGGATCGTCGAGGGGCGCGGCACGGACACGGCGTGGCGCAAGCTGCCGGAGGGGTTGCCGGTGGCCGTCTGCATCGGCTTGCCTCCCCACATCCTGTTAGCGGCGGCGATGTCGCCCCCGCAGGGCGTGGACGAGAGCGCCTGTGCTCAGGCGCTGTCGCCCACGCCGCTGGTGCGCGCCAGGACAGTGCCGCTGGCGGTCTTCGCCGAGGCGGAAATTGTCCTGGAAGGCATCCTGACCCATGACCTGGACATCGAAGGCCCTTTCCCCGACCTGACGGGGACCATGGACGGCGTGCGCCAACAGCCGGTCTTCCGCGTGACGGCGATCACCCACCGGCGTGATCCCATCTTTCACGCGCTGCTGCCGGCGGGCCTGGAGCACAAAAATCTGATGGGGATGCCCCGCGAGCCGACCATCTTCGCCGAGGTGAACAAGGTGACGCGCTGCACCGGCGTCGTGATCACGCCGGGAGGTTGCTCCTGGCTGCACGCCGTCGTGCAGATTGACAAGCAGGGGGCGGACGACGGAGGGCGGGCCATCGCCGCGGCCTTTCGGGGACACGGCTCGCTCAAACACGTCGTGGTTGTGGATACTGATGTGGACCTCTACGACCCCGCCGATGTGGAATGGGCTATCGCTACTCGTTTCCAGGCCGGACGTGACCTGCTGCTCTTCCCCGACTGTCCCGGCTCGAGCCTGGACCCTTCCGCCCAGCAGGTTCCAGGGCAGAAGACGTGCAGTGACAAGGTGGGCTTAGACGCGACGATCCCCTGGGGAGAGCCGCGTGAGGGCTATTTGCGGGTGAAGTACTGAAAGAACTGGTGACTGGGTGGTTGGTGACCTCGGAGGTGGCATACGCAACGGTTTTCTGTCCCCAGACGCCCCCGGGGACGGGGGCTGCGAGCCGTGGGGAGTAGAATTGAACAACCCGGCTGAACGGGCTGGTTGCTGGAATCTGGTGACTGATGGCTGACAGCTAACTTTCAACTTTTAACTTTCAACCTTTAACTTTTAACTTGCGGAGGTGCATTGTGAATACTTTTAACCGTGTTGTGATGGTGGTTTTGCTCTTGCTGTTGCTCCCCCTGATCTCGGTGCTGTTCGTCATCCCGCACGTTATCTTGCCGGATGTGGGGCTTTGGATAACCGATTTGGGGTATCAACTGTGGGCTATGGAGCTCTGGCAGCGTCTGGGCGGCGGCATTTTGCTGGCGCTGGTCTTCGATGCGCTGGCGATTTCCCTCATCGTCATGGAGCTGCGGCGACCGCGCCGGGAGTTCATCCGCGTCCAGGAGCTCAGCGGTGGCACGGCGACGTTGAGCGTCGAGAGCATCGTGGAGCAGCTGCAATATCGCTTGGACCCGTTGCCCAACGTGATCGAGGTCAAGCCGGCGGTGCGCGCCAAGGGGAACAAGGTGGCGGCGCTGGTGGATGTGACGGTCGCGCCGGGCGTCAACGTGCCGGCGATGGCGGCCCGGCTGGTGGATGCTGTCAAGGAAGTGCTGATGGAGGATTTGGGCCTCCAGGTGGCGGGCGCTCCCCAGGTACGCCTCAGGGTCGCGCCGCCTCCGAAGGGGAAGGTGCCCCGGTCGCAACCGCCTGTTCCACCGGCGCGTTCCCTTCCGCCCGCGCCTGCACCTTCCTACCCGGAAAAGCCTTTGGAGTGGGCCGGGCCGGCGGAGCCGGAACACGAGGAGTCGCTTGCGTGAGCGTGGTTGAGGCTCCCCAGGGTAACGCTTCTCAGGCCGCAGATTCTCAAGAGAAGCAACCCCTCGCCCCTGAAGCACTGCTGGAAGCCCTTCTCTTTGTCGCACAGGGGGCAGTGTCTGCGGCAGATTTGTTTTTGGCTGCCAAACTCTCCGAGGAGGAGGGCGAAGCGGCTCTGGCGCGGTTAGAGACCCGGCTGGCGACGGGCGGCCTGCGTCTGCAACGGTCGGGACGGTGTTTGCAGCTGATCAGCGCGCCGGAGGCGGCGCCCGCCGTCGAACATTTCCTCGGGCTGGAGGTCAATTTGCGGCTCTCGCAGGCCGCGCTGGAGACGCTGGCAATCGTGGCGTATGCCCAGCCCATCACCCGCCCCCGCATTGAGTCTGTGCGGGGCGTCAACTCCGATAGCGTCCTGCGCACGCTGTTGGCAGCCGGCATGGTCGAGGATGTCGGGCGCGCCGAGACGGTAGGCCGTCCCATACTCTACAGCACGACCTTTGAGTTCCTCCAGCAGTTTGGCTTGCAGAGCGTGGCGGATTTGCCGCCGTTGGAGAAGTCCGAGGGGCAAGGGGAGGCCGCACACACGGCGTGAGATCACGGATCACGAATCACGGATTACTTTTACTGGTGCTCCTGGCCCTGCTCCTGGGTCTGGCTCCTGCTGCGCTGGCCCAGACGCCTGCCGGCACGGTGAAGGTCTACTACGTCGGGCCGGCGGATGCTGTCGCGCAGGCCATCGAGCGTGTATCTTCCTACGTGACGCTGGTGGAG
>JAUWHU010000002.1 GCA_030605705.1 Thermoflexia bacterium
TTTGCCCGAACAGACCCTGGGGCGCGGCCTGCGTAAAATGTATCCCGGCGGCGTGGAAGAATACGTCAGCGTGGTTGGCACCGATGCCTTTATGGATTTCGTCGAATCTATCCAGGCCGAAGGCGTGGTGCTGGAGCGCAAGCCGATGGGGGAAGGCACTCGTCCCAAAGCCCCGCTGGTAGTGGAAGTTGACCATGAGAACGCGAAGAAAGACATCACGGCGCTGGACATTGAAATCCCGGTGCTAACGCCGCGCATTTACCGGGAATACAAGCACCTGGGTATGTTGGATATGGACACGCTGGGACATCAGCGCGTGGCCTACCGGCAATTCAGCGCGGAGGAACAACGTGAGATCGTTTTCAAGGACATCACCACCGGCGAGGTGACGCATACCACCATCTTAGATACGGCTGGCGTAGCCGATTATCGCAGCGTGATTGGCTACTTTGCGCGGACCATCATGCAGGACTTGCGACTGGTCAGCGGTTACGATGTGCTGTACGGCAAAGTCAAGGCGTTTGTGCGAGATGAACTTTTCGACCACCCGGTAGAACTCAAAGACCCCAACACCCTGCGCAACCTCTCGGAGATGGCCGCCGCCAAGACCCTGCTTGAGATGTTCAAGAAGGCGATCAACGCCCTCACCGTGCAGGACAAAGGCGACGCTGAAATCCGTGACTGGATCAAGCTGCGGCAGACGCGCCCCTTTGTGGCACGGGATCAGGGCTACCTTGTCCCCAAAAAGAGCGTCTTCAACCGCATCATCGGCGATAGCCGTTTTGAACTGCTGTTCGCCAGTTTCCTCGAAGATTGCAGCGATGTCGTTTCCTACGCTAAGAACTATCTGGCGGTGCATTTCAAACTGGATTACGTCAATGCAGATGGTGACATCTCCAATTACTATCCTGACTTTTTCGTCAAACTGTCGGACAAGCGCATTGTCATCGTTGAGACCAAAGGGCAAGCGGACCTGGACGCGCCGCTGAAGATGGAACGGCTGCGGCAATGGTGCGAGGACGTCAATCGCGTGCAGGCAGACGTGAAATACGACTTTGTTTACGTGGACGAAGAGAGTTTTGAGCAATACAAACCCCAGACGTTTCGGCAGTTGCTGGATGGATTCAGGGAATATAAGCTCGCCGGTAGTTTGTGTGGCCGGTCAATTGAGTAGCCGTGATTTCCAAGTCGCGCTGGTACACTTGAGATATCCGGGCGTTTTTTAACGCCAGGTCGCCAAGTCGCAAAGACGCTAAGGGTGTATTTTCTCAGTATTTGGGAGAAAATGGTTCGTAGTAGGCGCTTCAGCGCCGTCAATCACGGCGATACCATGGCCCAGGGGGCCAACGGCCCACGGGAATCGCCTACTACAAACCAGCGTCTATCAGGATTATCTGTGTCTGAGGGCTGAAAAGTAGCCGTGAGTTAAAGTAATGTGAATTCGCAGTATGGAAACCGCGCCTACTCAAAGGAGATGTTACCTATGATTGACGACAAATCTCAAGTCGCTGCCCTCATGCGCCAGATGGAGGTCGCGCTGCCCATCCCGGCGGAAATGACGTCGCGGCTGGTGCATGCCCTACGCGATCAGGGCATGCGGGTGCGCAAGCGCAGCGTACTGATCCAACACATCTTCTATCACGGCGACGAGGGCGGCATCTCCTGCGATATTACGCCCTCACGGGAGGCCAAAGAAGTTTGCATCGTGTCGTTGACGCACCTGCGCATCCCGCCGAAACACCCGCTCGCGGCAGATATCCGCGCCTACCAGCGCGCGCGTCGGGAGAAATTGATGCGGCAGGGCCGAGGGTAGCCGCGATTTCCAAATCGCGCTCCTGCTGGACTTTGACTTTTGAGAGAAATCGAGCTATCATTAAGCGGCACACAGCTGCTTGAGGATGTCCGTAAAATATTCCTGTGGGGCAGATTGCATGGATTTTCTCATAGGGAGTGTTTTAGGTAGCACCACAGGGAACCGTGGTTGGTCAAAATCACCCCATAGTGGGATGATTTCTGGAGTAGATATATCTCAGATTCCCCACTTTCGTGACTAGAAGCCCATCAAAAAGGGTGAGACTAACTAACCACTTTTGGGACGACCACGGTTAAGTGTAGTCCTACCGTGTTTTACATAGATGAGAAAAAAAGAATATATTCGAGATGGAAGAGCCCCAATCCCTGAATCCGAAACGATTTCGCGTGTAATGAGTGCGAATAGAGGGAAAGACACCAAACCCGAGTTGATGCTTAGAAAGGCATTGTATCGAAATGGCCTGTCTGGTTACAGGTTGCATTGGAAAAAGGCTCCTGGCCGTCCTGATATATGTTATCCAGGAAAGAAGCTGGCAATCTTTGTTAACGGTTGTTTTTGGCATAGATGTCCTCATTGCAATCCTCCGACGCCGAAAACAAATGCGGGGTTTTGGAAAGAGAAATTCAGCAAGAACGTTGAAAGGGATAAACGAAAAATAAACGAACTCGAAGCAATAGGTTGGGTAGTATTGGTCTTTTGGGAATGTCAAATCAAGAACAACCTTGATGCATGTATCGACAGAGTCTCATCCACAATTCAGGGATTGGGTACAGAGCTGTGTATT
>JAUWHU010000285.1 GCA_030605705.1 Thermoflexia bacterium
AAGACCGGATTACGAGCATCTCTACGAAATCGCCGAGGGCCAGGCGGGGTACTTTACCACCCGCCAAGCCAGGGCCGTGGGCTTTACAGCGGAACGTCTCTCAGGCAACGTCAAGAACGGCAAATTCGTATCATCTCAATATTCCGGGGCAGTTTTCACCACAGAGAACACTGAGAAAAAATAAGAAAACTCTGTGCGGTGGGCACTGCTTGCCCACACCTGCGGTCTGTGTCTCCTCAGTAGACTCATATTAGTCCTCCAGGCTTGTCATCTCTCCTCTTTACGTTACAATTCCTCCCATGCAAGCCCAAACAGACAAAACCCAACGTTGGCTCTTTCCACTGTTGTTGCTGATCATCCTCGTCGTCGCCGGGGGGATACGTACTTTTAAGCTGAATTGGGATGAAGGCACACACCTGCATCCCGACGAACGTTACCTCACTATGGTGGCCTCGGCGTTAGAAATCCCCACGCGCCCGGCGGACTATTGGGATACCGCAAGTTCCCCTTTGAACCCCGAAAATCGCGGCTACCAGGGCTACGTTTATGGAACCATGCCCCTCTTCGCTGCCCGTGTCGTGGGGGGATGGCTAGATTGTGCCTGTGGCGAAACGCCGCTCCCCGCTGCGGCTTTGTCCCGTTGGCTGCTCATGGGAACCGGCGACCCTTGTGGGGAGGGAACCTACACCGGCTATTGGGGCATCCACCTGGTGGGACGATTGCTCTCCACTGCCGCCGACCTGCTCACGTTGCTGGCCCTGGCCCTGTTGGCGCGCTTGCTCTACGGCGACCGCGTCGCCCTGCTCTCCGCTGCGCTGTACGCCTGCGCCGTGCTCCCCATCCAACACGCGCATTTCTTTGTGGTGGATAGCTTCGCCACGGTTTTTGTGATCTGGACCTTGTACCTGGCAATCTACGCCGTGGAATCAAACCAACGCTGGCCTCTGCTCCTCGCCGGCCTGACCACGGGCTTAGCGCTGGCATCCAAGGTCAGCGTCTGGCCCATCGCGGGCATCGTCGCTCTGGCGGGACTGTTACAGGTGGCTCGGTCAGGAGATCGCAGACATGCAGGTCTGTCGCGCGGCGCTTCCCGCCCGCACTTCGCCTGCAGCCGGCCACAGCTGGAGGCAGGGTCAGTGGCTCGGTCGGGAGACCGGCCACAGCTAGAAACAAACGCAGAAAAACATTACACCTTCGCCCTATCTCTACCCGTGGCATTGACCCTGGCATTAGCGGGAATCCTGGCGTTCATCGCTTTCCGGGCCGGGCAGCCCTATGCTTTCTCCGGCCCCGGCTTCTTCGACTTCAAATTGAGCGCTTCCTGGTTAGATACCATGCGTTACATCCGCCAGCTGATGAGCGGGGCAATTGATACGCCGCCCGGCCACCAATGGGCCAACCGCGCTCCTATCTGGTTCCCCTGGCAGAACATAGTTTTCTGGGGATTGGGCCTGCCGCTGGGACTTACAGCCTGGATCGGCTGGGCCGTGCTGGGATGGAGGATGATCCACCGCCGCAGCTGGGTACGCCTGCTGCCCTGGGTCTGGTGTACGCTCTTCTTCCTCTACCAGAGCACCCAGTGGGTCAAATCCATGCGCTATTTCCTGTCCATTTATCCCGTCTTAGTTCTCTGCGCCGCCTGGATACTGGTCAAAGCAGCGGAATGGGCCGCGCGCCGGGAGCAGAAAAATCTCCCCCAGCGCTGCTTCTCATGGCTATTGAAAGCGCTGCCCTGGCTCGTGCTAACCGGCACGGCCCTGTGGTCGCTGGCTTTCCTACAGGTCTACGCGCAACCCTTCACCCGTGTGGCGGCTTCCCGCTGGATGTTCGATCACATCCCCACAGCGGCGACGGTACATACCCAGGAGGGGCTGCCGATCCAGGTACCGCTCCAACCGAACACCGTCCTGGTCGCGGGAGGTGCGCCGTCCACAACGCCTTTCACGTTGCAAATGGCCGGCGAGCTGACGCGAGTCACGCTGAACAAAGTCCAACGCCACGGAGGCGCCGGCCCGCGCCGCCTGCGTGTGGCCCTGTCCGCCGACCCCGACGCCTTGCTGATATTAGCGCAATCCGAGATCGAGATCTCTCTTGAGGGAGATGCTCCACTCGCGGCCACGGCCTCTTTCGCGCCGCTCGCCGTGGATGCCGGAGAGATGTTGTATTTGCAGGTCACACTGCTGGAGGGGGAGCCGCTGCTGCTGGACACCTCCGTCATCGGCAACGAGCACTGGGACGACAACCTGCCGCAGCGCATTGACGGCAAGGACCCCTTCGGGAACTGGTACCGGGGGCTTTCCTCAAGCCACAATTCCCTCATGAACCTCTACGATAACGACACGCTGGAGAAGCGCGCCCAGCTCCTGGCCTGGCTCGATGAGGTGGATACGATCGCGCTTTCCAGCAACCGCCTCTACGGCTCCATCCCGCGCCTGCCGCAGCGTTTCCCGCTTACGGTGGCTTACTATCGCGCGCTCTTCGATGGCAGCCTGGGGTTCGAGTTGGCGGCGGAGTCCGTCTCTTTCCCGGCGTTGGGGCCGTGCCAGTTCCCGGATCAAGAAGCGCCCTTCGCTATCCCGGCGGCGCGCTATACCAACGCCCGTTCCTGTTCCATCCCCTACCCGCCGGCGGAGGAAGCCTTCAGCGTCTACGACCATCCGACGGTGCTGATCTTCAATAAAACCTCGGCCTATTCTCACAATAATACCGCCCAAATTTTGCCGCTCTCGTTGGTAGAAAACGTGCAATGGATGACGCCCTTGCAAGCGACGCGCGCGGGCGACGACGGGCCGACGTTGCTGCTGACCGGGCAGGCCCGCGAGGCGCAGGAGGCGGGCGGGACGTGGTCACAGATTTTCAAGCGCGAGTCCTGGCAAAATCGCTCCCAGCCGGTGGCCGTTCTCCTCTGGTGGGCCATGTTGACC
>JAUWHU010000293.1 GCA_030605705.1 Thermoflexia bacterium
GAAGGCAGTCGGCACACTCTCAGTCACCGTCAGGTCCACACCGACGTAGTCGTAGAGCGACCGCATGGCCTGGGCCTCGTTCTCGGCCTGGCGCACCAGGCGCAGTGCCAACTCGATGCGTTTCTCCAATAGCGGCGTCCAGACCCACGCGCCAAACTCGCGCCCGCGCGCAGCTCCCGCCATCCCCGCTTCCAGCACTCCGTCGAGGGTGACGTCCTCGCGCATCGCCTCGGACACAGCGCAGGCCACGGCGACAGCAGCGGAGAGCGCCAGTGTAGTGCCATGCGTGGGAAGGCTGGCCTCCACCGCATCTGCCAACGCGCCCTCGAAATCACCGGCGTGGACGATCCCGATGGGAGCGACGCGCATGGCCGCGCCATTCGTCTTGCCCGCGCGACCGGACTCGCGGGGGTCAGCGCCGGCCCGCAACGCTTCCAGCGCCCGCTGCGTGCTGGGGCCTAAGTAAAGCGCCAGGTGCTCCTTCTGAGCCTCGGCCCAATCCAACATGGCCTGCGCCACAGCCGCCGCGCTCATCCGCCCATCGCGCAGGTAGACCTCGGCCAGCGCCAGCGCCTGCTCCGTGTCATCTGTCACGCGGCCAACGGGCAACACGGCGTGAGGGTGACGAGCCGGCGCAGCGACCAGCCCCTCCACCCAGCCATATTCGGCCGCGATCTCCTCCGGCGTCAGGAATTCGGTAGGACAACCCATTGCGTCTCCCAACGCCAGCCCGGCCAGGCAACCATAGGCTTTATCCAATAGCGAATGTCGAGTCACGTTTCACTCCTGTGTTTTTCCAGCACCGCCTGAGCAGTAACGCTATCGGTGATCAGAACATCTAAGTAACCGCCGCGCAGCGCGCCCAGGATAGCGGGTACTTTTTCCTCGCCCCCGGCGACGCCAATCACCTGATCCAGCGCCCGCAGTTGTTCCAGCGATATGCCGATGACTCCCGACTCCGGAGTACACTGTTTCCCGTGGATATCGAAGAAGCGCCCGCACAGATCCCCCACTGCTTCCTGCTCCTCCAGAGCTTGGAGCAGCGATTCATCCATATACTCGACGAAGAACATGGAGGACTTGCGTTGGAAGGCAAAGTAGCCAATGCCTATCAGGGCCATGTCCAGACTGTCCCAGGTCTCCATCACCCTCCGCGCGTCCGTGTGGCGCGACAGCGCGTCACGCGCCTGTGGGTCGGCGACGAAAGCCGGGGCGTAGAACGCCTGCCAGTCGCCATCGAATGCCTCTGCCAGCCGCCGGGCCAGCTCGTTTACTTGGAAGGAGGCCGACAGCTGACCCAAGCCACCAATGAGAGGAAGCACGCGGATGTCCACGAGGCGTTCAATATCCAGGGCCTCAATGGTGGCTTGCAGCGTGCGCCCCCAACCGATCCCTATCCGCAAGCCATCGTACAACGTGCGCTGCAGGTACCCCGCCGCCGTCAATCCAATGCGCCGCCGCAGTTGTTCTCCGCTCAATCCTTCCCCGACCGCGACCACCGCCTGGCGCAGAGCAAAGGTCTCCACAAGTTGAGCTTCCACATCGCCACGGGCATCGAAGGGATCCGCGACAGTGACATGGACAATCCCCTCCTCGCGCGCCTGAGCCAGCAGCCGCGAAACGGCGGGGCGAGAAACCCCCAGTTCATTGGCAATCCGTTGCTGCGTCAGGCCATCCTCGTAGTAAAGGCGGGCAGCCCGCAGCAGCATTTGTGATTTTCCGTGCATGACCATTTTCACTGATTCTCCAGTTGTGAAAAGACCGGGCGCAGCGCCGGATACAACCGGCGCCAGGCGGCAAACGACTCATCATAGCGGGCAACGTGAGCCGGGACAGGCTTGAAAGTATCTTTCACCCGTACCATCGCCCTGGTCGCTGCGTCAAGTCTGCCGAGGGCCTTGTCCTGAGCCTGGTCGAAGGCCCCGACGCCGACAGCAGCCAGCAACGCCGCGCCCAGACAGGCGGCGTCAGGGACGGTCATTCGCTGCACCGGCAGGCCGGTGACGTCGGCCTTGATCTGGTTCCAGAAAGCGGAGGCCGAGCCGCCGCCAGAGACACGCAACACGTCCGGGGCAAACCCCGCCGCCGCCCGGCAGCGCTCCAGCAGATCGCGCACGGCGAAGGCCACCCCCTCGTAGACGGCGCGAGTGCAGTGGGCACGGGTGTGGCGGCCGGTCAGTCCGACGAAGGCCCCGCGCGCCGCCGGGTCCCAGACCGGCGCCCGTTCGCCCTGGAGGTAGGGCAAGAACAGCAGCCCTTCCGCCCCCGGCGTGATAGTGGACGCCTCTGCTTCCAACAGCCCGAAGTCCGGTTGTTCCTGGCCGTAGAAGCACTGCGCCAGCCATACAAGCGCCGCGCCGCCAGCCTGCATCGGCCCACCGACCCAATAGCGCTCCTCCGCCAGCGACGCGCCGAAAACGCCCTCCCCGTCCACCATCTCCGCCGTGACCAACGCCACCACCTCCGAAGTGCCCGCCACATCCACGGCGCAGCCCGGCGCGATGCC
>JAUWHU010000358.1 GCA_030605705.1 Thermoflexia bacterium
TGGGGATGGCATCCGAGGCTCTCGGTGAAGAATATCCAGCCGCGCTTTCCTTGACTTTCAAACAGCTCCCGGATCTTGTGGCGGTTGTGCGGATCGTCGTCGGCGATGGTCGCGGCGTGCATCCCAAAGAGCCAGGCCGAACGTCCCAGCGGGAGCGACTGGTCTTCCACCGGCTGGCGCTTATCAGGCCCTTCAGGAGTGCGGAGATACCACGCAGCGACGTACCCCTCTTTTCTGGAGGGTGTGCGTACTTTCAGCCATTGGCCTTCTTGCCCGAGTTTATTGCCGGTGACGTCCGGCGCTTCCAGTGAGGTTAAGACAGTCTGGTGCGGTATCCACCAGACAGTGGGATGTGTCGTGCCCGGCCCGCTGCGCACTCGCAGCCCGTAGTCGGGGCTTTCGACCACCGGGTAGACGACCTCGGCCGGAGGGGGCGGCGGTGGTGGTGGTGGTGCTTCTGGCAACGCAAGATACCAGGCGGCGGCGTAGCCCACTTCCTCGTTTGGTGTGAGCACATGCAGCCACTCACCGGGCTGGCCCACTTTTTCGTGGACGGTGGCCTCGGGTTCCAGCGCGTCTAACAGGCTGTCGTGCGGCACCTGTGTGATGAGCGCATAGCTGCTATCGGGGCCGCTGCGGACGCTAAAGTAGCCCACGTCGGGGCTGATGACCTTGACTTTGCAGGTTGGATGGGGGATGGGTGGCGGGGGTGCTCCCGGCAGAGCCAGGTACCAGGCGGCGGCATAGCCCACTTTCCCGTTTGGTGTGAGCACGTGCAGCCACTCACCGGGCTGGCCCACTTTTTCGTGGACGGTGGCCTCGGGTTCCAGCGCGCCTAACAGGCTGTCGTGTGGTACCTGCGTGATGAGCGCGTGGCTGCTATCGGGGCCGCTGCGGATGTTCAGGTAGCCCACGTCGGGGCTGACGACCTTGACTTCGCAGGTGGGCTGGGGGATGGGCGGCGGTTCGGACAGGACGAAAGCGCGGATTGGAGCGAAGTAGGCGGGTTCCAGCACCGCTGCGGTGTAGACGCTGAAGAAGCTGGGAGTATGGACGGCGAGGTGGTCGAGCCATTCCTGGAACTCATCTTTGGTCATGTGCTGCTGTCCGGCATTGTCGTAGTAAGGTCCCAGGACGGGGTGGATGGGCAGCTGGAGGCCTTGTTGGACCATCCATTGTTCATTCTGCGCATACGTCCATTGGCCCACCACTATGCTGGGAGGGAGAAGGTAAGTGCCGTAGGCCATGGGCATCAGGCCGCCCTGGCAGTAAGGCCCTATCTCATTGAAAGGGATGTCGGGGTGGTGGGTGAGAGGGGTGGGGTAGGAGCAGAGGTAGAGTTTGGTGAGGTCTATCCCGGCGGCCCGCAGCTGGTTACCCACGGCGAGCGCGTTGGGGCGTTGTTCGCTGCTGGCGTCCTCGGCATTGAAGACGAAGCCATCGTAGCCATCATTGAAAGCCCGCACGACCATCGCCGCTTCGAAGTCCGGGTCGCCGAGCGTGGTGAAGCTCCAGGCGATGGGGGTGTAGCCAGCCTGGCGAATCTTTTGCGCCAGCTGCGCGGCGTCGTCAATGTAGTAAGGCTCTTTACCCTGCCAGGGGCCTTGTCCCACCTTGTACAGAATGTGTGTGATGTCCATCTGGGGGGCCATGCCGAGGGCTTGCTCCAATTCCCAGCGGCGGTAGGCCCATAAACCTTTGCCTTGCAGTCTCATCGTTTTTCTCCTTTCGTTAGCTTGCGAGAATCACAGTCGGTCATTGGCAATTTGTCAATTTGCCGGTTTGCGGCTGATCCAGGGATTGTCCCGTATCAGAAAACGCCACCGGGCGGTCAGTGCGGCGGTATCTCCTCGCACCCCGATGCGGGGGCTTTGGATGATCTGGGAGGCAGGGATTTTCTCGTCGTACTCAACCCACAACTGCGCCTGCGGGCTACACAGATCAACGCTGTCGAACTGTAAATCAACGGCCAGAGCTTGACAGAGTCGCCCCGGCCCACGGGTCAGGTCACGCAGCGGGCGCTGCATTCCGCGCAGTTGTCGTTGAGTAGGGATGCCCTCCAGTGGTTCTAAGGCACGGATGAGAACGGCAGCGGGAAAACCGTCAGCTTCCGTGACTAAGTTGAGGCAGTGATACATGCCGTAGATCAAGTAGACGTAGGCGTGCCCCGGCGCGCCGAACATCGCGGCGTTGC
>JAUWHU010000021.1 GCA_030605705.1 Thermoflexia bacterium
AGTCAAAACTCACGGGCCCGTCTTGTTTCTGTCTTACCTACCACTCTTCAGCTGTTAAGGTTCCCAGTAACAAAAGCCGCTGGCTCCCAGCGACTCCGGGGCCATGACTGCTCTTCCCCGCTACACTTCTACTATAGCATATACCCCAGTTTTGTCAATCCCTCCAAACAAACCCCAGGGGACTGCCCCACACCGCGCTACTCTACCAGCTACACCCAGGTTGTCAAGCAGATGAAGCTACTGGCCCGGACACCTCTTGTCAGGTTGTACGAAATGCAGTATAATTATGCATGATGAATACGCACAGATAGTATGCAGGGGGAGTAAGATGAGCGAGATGAGCGAGATGACACGAGTAACGCTGGTGCTTCCTGTAAAGTTATGGGAAGAGGTCAAACACACCGTGCCCAAGGGTCAACGTTCGCGGTTGGTGAGTGAGGCTCTGAAGACAGAGATTATCCATCGTAAACGACGGGCGGCTTTCGAGCACGCCCGCCAGGTGGGAGACGAAATGCTAGCAAAATACGGTGAGCTGCCCAGCTGCGTGGAGGACATCAGGCAAATGCGGGAGGAACGAGATGGCGAGCTCACCGGTCTGCATTGACGCCAACTTGGTGGTGATCATCGTCGCGCCTGAGGCTCAACGGCCAGCTGTGTTGCGACTTTGGGAATCGTGGTTAGAACAGAATCGCGAGCTTGTCGCGCCACGGCTCCTCACTTATGAGGTCACTGCAGCGCTCTGGCGTAAGGTATGGCGAGGGCTGCTTCCTCAAGAGGAAGCACGGCGGGCTGTCAAGGCCGCACTCGATATAGGCGTCACGCTGCTGGACCCCCCTGGACTTTCCGAGCGCGCCTTCGAGTTGGCGGCCCACTTCCGACGACCGGCGGCCTACGACGCGCACTATCTCGCCCTGGCCGAACTGTTGAGCTGCCCCTTTTGGACGGCCGATGAGCGGCTTTACAATGCCGTTTATGCCGACTTCCCCCTCATCCACTGGTTGGGAAACTACAGGGAATAAAAAACTTCCACCCACCAGCAGCCGCCTATTCCAGGACTTCCAAAACCAGGAAATGCGATAACCCCATGGCGCGCAGGGGAGTGCGTTCCAGGGCATAGGTGACGCGCTGGAGCAGTCGTCCCAATCCTGGCCGCCGGGCGACGATGTTGTCGTAGCCGGGGAAAACCTGGGTATGCACGAGCACGCGGACCGGCTGGCCGGCGAACAGGTCGCGCAGTCCCTGCGCCGTGTACGCCCGCACATGCGGCGCGAGGCGGTTCCGCAACGGGGCCGGCAGCCAGTTAACCAGGGGTTGATTGCCGAAGTGATATTTGCCGCGCCAGTAGATGCCGTGGGTCTCGAAGAAGTACCAGCGGTTCGGTGCGAAGATAACGATGCACCCGCCGGGCCGGGTGACGCGCACCAGCTCCCGCGCGCAACAGCGGTCATCGCGGACGTGCTCTAGCACCTCGTGAGAAAATACCACGTCAAAGGATGCGCCGGCGAAGGGCAACGTCTCCCCCACGGCCTGCGCCACGCCCTGCGCCCGCGTCCGCGCCTCGACAGCGCGGTCGAACTCCACCTCGATGCCGAAAACCTGGGAGGAGAAACGCGAAAAGGCCGAGGTGTACATCCCCACCCCGCATCCCACATCTAAGATCCGTTTGCCTGCCAGAGAAACATAGCGTCGCACCAGTGCCAGGCGACGTTCCTGCCCGGCGCGCCACACAAAAGAGGGATTTCCGCGCTCCGCAGCCTTCTCCATTGTTGTATTCACCATCCCTCGATTGTAAAGTCAAAAAATGGGCTGTCAAATAAACCGCTGAGCGTATTTGCTGTTGTAGCGTCCCGGCGGCTCAGCGGCTCAGCGTTTTAGCGACAGCTCCAAAAATAACCCAGCGGGCTGACGCGGCACTTCGCCTACAGTCGGCCCGAGCCAGGAGGCGGAGAGCTTTGGGGAGTAGAGGCGTCTTTGCCACAACGTCAAATACAAGGTGAATGCTCGCCGTGTTTGACCATACATTCTGCGCTTTATGCCCCTTCGTGTTCTGTGCTATACTGAGGAAGCCAGCGGTTTTCAACCAGCGGCCGCCGGTTTCCAGCCAGTATCTTTACCGACGGCCAACCACTTAGCGGTGATGTGTAGCATTGCGTCAGGCAAAAAATCACAAGGAGGTTGTAAATTATGCCTAAACGTGTCGTTCACCCCCCACGAGGTACAAAACTTCATTGCAAGAATTGGCTGTTGGAAGCGCCATTCCGCATGATCCAGCACAACCTGGACCCCGAGGTCGCCGGTGATCCCGATAACCTCATCGT
>JAUWHU010000083.1 GCA_030605705.1 Thermoflexia bacterium
GCTATTTGAGGGAACTCCTGGCGACACGAAAACCGTAGTCGCCGTTGAGCGTGGCGGCGGGAAGGGACCCGTCACGGGCGGCGCACCGCACCCAGCCGGGGTTATCATCACGCCAGGAACCACCCCGCAGAACACGATATCCATCGTTCTCCAGGTTTTCCCGCCCATCGTCGGGCTGGTAAGGATAGGGCTGATACAATGTGCTACACCACTCCCAGACGTTGCCCGCCATATCGGCGCAGCCGTAGGGGTTATCGCCATCCGGCGAGTATTGGCCCACCGGCGTGGTGCTACCCGGCCCGCTGAGTTTCAGATTGCACTTCTGCACGTCCCATTTGTCGCCCCAGGGCCAAAGCAGTCCGCTTTCCCCACGCGCGGCCTTTTCCCACTCGGCCTCGGCAGGTAACCGGTAGTCATGTTCCGTCCGTTCTCGCAGCCATTGAACGTAGGCTTGCGCGTCATGCCAACTCACATAAACCACGGGGTGAGCGGCCAGTTCCTCCGGGAAGGTATCCCCGCGCCAGTGACGCGGCGTGCAATGGCCGGTCGCCCGCGCGAATTCGGCGTACTCGGCGTTGGTAACAGGGTAACGCCCAATCGCGTAAGCAGGCAGCGTAATTTCCAGCTGCGGTTGCTCGTCAGAAAAATCAAAATCCTTGGCCCAAGCGTAACGCCGGCGCAGCGCAGCGATCTGTTCGTCGCTGGTACCCATCCAGAAGGCGCCCGCCGGTATGGAGATTAGTTCCGGTTCAAAGGACAAGCGCGCGGAGATGACCGCCGGAGCTTCCAGCGGCGTGGATCTTTTGGCCAGGGTGATATAGCTGCGCACGTCTAAGGGTTTGAGATGATCGAAACGGGCGTCCTCCTCCTCGAAGAGACTTAACAACCGCCGCAGCGACTCGTCGGTTTGGAAGTCACGCAAGGCTTCCGGCAGTTGGGGTAGCTCTGATTCTTCACCCGGCGCGGGGCGCGCGCCCGTTTTTACCTCCCGAAAGTATCGCGCCAGCTCCGGCAGGTAGCCTGGACTCCGACGACGCAGCAAATTGTAAAACTCGGGATGCGCATGTTGGATCGTCACAAACTTTGCCAGGCGTACCGGGGTAATGCTCTGAAGCAGATCGGGACGTTCGTCCAGCAAGCGGCTCAAGAGCAGGAAGATATTGAGCACGCGCTTGACCTGGCGCGGGTTGGGTTCCCCCAAGCCCTGAGCAAAGACCTGCGCACAGCGTTGATCGGGCAGGGCCGGCGCCAGCTGCTCCACGTATTGCTGCATCGCTTCATTTTCAATGGGCGGCAGAATGAAGGGTACCTGGATGATCTTTTCCAGATACTCTTTAGGATTCACCTTACCCTGATAGCGCAGGAACACGGCATTTTCGATCTCCCGGGCCGAAAGCGCCAGCACTGTGATGCAGCCCGGCACATCCAAAAAGAGCTTGAGCGCTTCCAAAACTTGCATGGCCTTATCCGGCGTGCAACGATCCAGGTCATCCACAAAGATGATCAGTTTGCGCGTTTTCCCATCCGCGCGGCGCACCAGCACATCCACCAGACGCGCGAAGTTCGCCTGGAATTGTTCTAACGAGCGCAGCTGGGCCTGCGTGTGCAATACCTCTTCGCGCTTGAAGGCTTGCGCCAGTTTGCTGAGTTGACTCACCGGCTCGCCTTTGCCCAGGGTTTTGCGGGCTTCGTCCATCACTGTATCAACCAGGCCCAAGCCCACCCCAGAGAGAACAAGGTTGAAGGCCAGCCCGGCTCCGGCAGTGAGCGCGGCAGTCCAGTCGGGACGCCGCTCGCCCTTCTCGGTCCAGGAAGTATCACGATAGAGGGCCGCGCGGAGTCGCTCCAACAACTCTTGGGGCTCCGGCTCTCCGTCCACTGCCGGGGGTGGGTCGGCGGCGAGCAGCTGTTCGAGATCATTCAGCAGCACCAGCAACAGCGCCCGCCAGAGCGCGTCTTCCTGGTTGTACTTCCAGGCGTTGAACCAGACAGCGCGATGCGTGGGGCGTCCTTCCTTACCACTGGTCACTTTATCCTGGAGCTGCAGCATCAGGCTGGTCTTACCGCTCCCCCAATCGCCGAAAACGCCCAGCGTCAAAGGCGTGTGGGTGTTAGGGTCCATCAGAATGCCCGCCAGGGCGTTCACATAGCCTCCAAAACCGGGTAGGTTATTTTCTACAGTGGGCGCATCATCCAACAAAGGCGCATGCGGTTGAGATCTGATCATCGTTCCTCCTGTTGTTCATGTTGGTCCCGCCCGAACGTTCAACAGTTGCCTACTGGCTCAGACGGGACCGGGTTTCTTTGGCCGACCCGCCGCGCGGGTGCGACCGGGACCCGATCTGGAGTTCCCTCAAGGGAGGCGGCGCGGGCCGCCGGTGACCGCTTGCGCCGGTCCTAAGGGACCGGGGTTGCTCAAGCGCTACCGGCGACAAAAACTGGCCGGACTCCCGGCGAACTGCTGGCGACACGAAACCCGTTGTTGTCGTTGATGTTGTCGTCGGGATTGTTCCTGTTACGGTAGGCGCACCGCACCTGCGACCGGACCCACTATGGTGTATTATACACCTTAAGCCACGTTCCCAAAAGTCGCCCAACTTCCGCCAGCAGGCCGGAGGCGTGCCGGTACTGCTTCTGCGTCAGCAGTTCCAGGTCGTGGCAGAGGCGGACGGTGTAGCGCAAGCGATCCAGTTCCACATCGGC
>JAUWHU010000025.1 GCA_030605705.1 Thermoflexia bacterium
GAGTTCAGCAGCTGGCCGACGCGTTGCAGCGCTGCCAGACGAGTGTTTTGCGCTGCGAGGGTATCCGTCGCCTCCCGGAGGGCTTTCTCACTTTGCTGGCGCGCGGTGATATTGCGGGCCTGTTGCAGGTTCTGCAGGCCAAGCAAGGCAATGTGTTGTGCTATAACGTCCAGAAATTGAACAACCTTTTCAACTCGCTCCCGCGACATGACCGGCAATTCCCTGGCCGCACTAACGAGTTGTTTCTCGTCCACCCCGATTTCCCCGGCGTACCGGCGAACCTTATCTTCGTCGAGCCTATCCGTCACTCTCTGGCCGATGCCCCAGTTGGCGACGCGCCGGCCACCGACGATGATGGACACGATGCCGTTCAATACCTTTTCAAAAGTCGCACAATGAAAGAGAGCCGGCGCCCCAAGATTACATTGCCTTGCCAACGCGGCATCTGATGCCTGACAATCTTTTGACCCTTTTGAGGTTGAGCGAATCAAATGACAAAACTCGCTGAAATTGCTCGGCCGCGTAAGCGGTGTGCCATCGGGTTTGAAGATTACTGAAGCGACGTTATAGGTCTCAGCGAACCTATCTTGGAGCTCCTGAAGGAGCTCCAAGTCAATGATGTCCGTCAGCTGCAACTCACCCACTTCACCTGCCGGTTGGGTCAAGGCGATAAGTCTATGAGCGAGCGCCTCCTCCATGCGCTTACGCGCGGTGATGTCCTCGTAGACCACGACGATTCTTCTATCTTGCAGGCTATCCCCTATCCTCGAAGCATTCATTAAGCACACGATGTCCCGGCCATCTTTGCGCCGGCAGGGGAACTCCTCGCGGTAGGTCGCTTGCTTTGCGAGCATAGGATAGAAGTGTTCCCCGATCTCCTCGTATTCCTCCTGAGACCGGTAGAGCAACCGGGCGGTCTTGCCGAGCAATTCCTCGGGCTGCCAGCCGAAGACAGCCTCCACGCCGGGGTTGGCAAAGACGATGCGGCGTTCCTGCAGACCGATGACGGCGTGGGGGATGGTTTCCAGGATGGAGGATTTCTGGGTTTCGGAGGTTCTTGCTTCTTCCTCCGCCCGCTGTCGCTCCGCGATTTCCTGCTGTGCCTGCGCGTACAGACGGGCGTTCTCGATGGCGATAGCGGCCTGTGCGGCGAAGGCCAATGCCAGTTGCGCGTGCTCCTCGGTGTAGAAGCCCGGCTCGTGCTTGTCCAGAGCGAGCATCCCCACGGCGCGCTCCCCGACCAGCAGCGGCACTCCCAGCCAACCGTGGATGTGCTGGGAGTAGGAATCTTGCTTGAACCTGTCGTAGCCGGCAGGCGCATCCTCTAAAATGATGTGTTTTCGGCTGTGCATTACTTTGCCGTTAGGAGCATCCTCCGCCGCCAGGTCGAAAGTTATGCCCAGTATTTTCTCCGGGTCGGGAAAGCCATGGCCACCGATAATCTCCAGCTGGTCCCCATGGAGCAGCTGGACCGAGGCACTGTCATAGGGCACCACTTCTCGCAGTTGGATCAGGATACGTCTGACGACTTCATCCCGCTCCAGGCTGGTGGTCAGGGTCAGGGCCGCTTCCCGGAGTGTCTCGGCCTCTTGCCGCCGGCGTTGCTCAGCCTCGAAGAGACGGGTATTCTCCAACGCCACTGCCACCTGGTCGCTGAGCAGCTGCAGAACAAAGATATCTTCTTCATCAAAGGCATTTAGTTCAGTGCTCTGCATATCTAACACGCCGATGATCTGATCCTTGAGCCGTACCGGTAAGGCCAATTCTGAGCGGGTGGCGGCCAACGTATCCAGCGGATAGTAGCGTGGTTCCTGGGAGACATCGCCCACCACCAGCGGCTCGCCGTTAGCCGCCACCCAGCCGCAGATGCCCTCTTCGCCGATTTTGAGGTGTACTGCTTTCGCCGGCTCCATCTCGTAGCCGGTCCCGGCCCGGAGCACCAGTTCCTCCCCGGCCGGGTCTATCAGAAACAGACTGACGTAGCGGTAACCAAATGCCTCCCGGATGAGGGCGACAATCCGCTCCAGCAGCGGATCCAGCGCGAGAAAGGTCGCCATCTGCCGTCCGATCTCGGCCACCGTGGCCAATTGCGTCGCCCGTCGCTTTAACGCTTCTTCCGCCAATTTGAGCTCGGTAACATCCAAAAGGGAGGCCACGCTCTTGCTTGTGCCCGGAATTACGTCAATGAAAAGAAGAGTGTTTTTGATGTTGCCGTGCCCATCCATGAGCCGAAACTCGTAGTTGTGAGGAGCCAAATTTGGATCAACCCTCCGTAGCCGGTGGTACTCTTTCATCCGCTCCAGGTCGTCCGGGACAACGAATTCCGTCCAGCTTCTTTTCCCTTCTATTTCCTCTCTGGAATAACCGTAGAGTTTTTCGCTCTCTGTGTTGAGCAGGGAGATGGTCGTATCCTCTTCGATGATCATCATCGCCGTGCCGGTGGTCTCGAAGATGGCCCGGTACTCTGCTGCGCTTTGTCGCAGGGATTCTACCATCTGCTTGGAGGAGGCGAGTCGCTTGCGATGGGCCAGGTCGCCGGCCGTCATAAGCTGCTGCAAAAAAGGCAAGACGAGGCTCAAGGTATCCGGCAGCGTCATATCCGGCCTTTCCTGGGCCAGGCATTGGAGTGCCTCTACATATACTCTGCTGACGGCTTCGAGGGACATGTCCGCTTGAACCATCTCGCGGCTCAATTCTGCGGCCGCGGCCAGATGTTTTTCATCTGGTTGCAGCGCGTAGGCTTTCAACAAAACAGTATATCTATCTAAGATGGTTTGCTTGCTCATCTTTACCTCATCTCTCGACCTCTGCGCAATTTGGAACTCGGGGCTTCTAACCCTTATTATACTTAAATTCCTTTTTTCCGAAAGGCACAGTTGCGATTGCGATTCTTGATTCTCCCTTCCCTTGGCCTGTCATTTGCCTATTTGCCATTTGCAATTTGCGACTTTGCCGCGCTATGATACACTCAAGAAGGATATGGGAGTGTGGGAGTATGGGAGTGTGGGGGTATGGGGGTGTGGGAGGTTTAGATGGCATTAGTGAAGCACTTTAAGGGACTGCGGGTGTATCAGCAGGCGTTTGCGGCGGCATCGCGCATCTACAGGTTGTCGAAACGCTGGCCGAAGGAGGAATGCTACTCACTCACCGACCAGATTCGCCGCTCCTCCCGGTCAGTCTGCGCTAACA
>JAUWHU010000495.1 GCA_030605705.1 Thermoflexia bacterium
GGATTTGGCGAGGACGCCTTCGTCGGAGGCCATCCAGTGGATGCCGGCCTGCCCGACCATGTTGACGATCTCCTGGGCGACGGAGCCTTCGGCGGGCCACATACCACGCGGCGGCGCGCCGAAATGCTCCGTGTAGAGCGCGACGCCTTTCTCCAGTTGGGCCACGGCGTCCTGCCCGTAGCGGAAAGCCGGGGAGGGGACGGCGGCGGTGGGCATTGCGAGCTTCGCCAGGCTGGTATTTACCAGCAGCGGCAGGATGGGATGGGCGTAGGGCGTCATCGTCACCTCGATTTGCCCGGCCTCTTGCAACTCTTTGTGCAGGGGGATGACTTCCTCGATCAGGCGCAGGTGTTCATCCAGCACGATTTGCTTATCCGCCTCGGTGAAATCGCGCCCTTTGACGACCAGGGCGGCGAGCGGTTCCTGCGCCAGCCAGTCAGGATCGGTCCAGCCTAAGTTGAAGATCACCTGCAGGTCACGGAAATCCTGCTCCGTCCAGCCGCCGGCGATGGCGGCCTCGATAGCGGCATCGTCGCCGGGACGCGCGGCCTGCAGCTCCACGTAGCGCGGGAAGCGCGCGATGATCTTAGGGTTGATGTCGTAGAAGTAGCGCAGGATGAAACGCTGCTGCTCGGCGGTCAATTGCTCGGCGGGAATCACGGTGTGGAGCCAGTAGGCATCCCGCGCGCCGGCCACGAAGTCATCCAGCTGGCGGATGAGGCTGGGGGTGAGGTTGAAGGTAACGTGGATGTCAGGGTAATCCTTCAGCATCGCGGCCATGTCTACGTAGTCCTTGGCGGCGTGCAGGCGCACCCAGGGCTTGGCGTAGTTGCCCGTCTCCGGGTCTTTGTAGTAGACGGGTTGGTGCTGGTGCCAGATGATACTCAAGTGGAGCACATCCTCGGCGGCCGGCGGGGGAGGAGGTATGGGAGTGTGGGTGGGAAGAGGTGTGGGAGTGTGGGTGGGAGGGGGTGTGGGGGTGGTACACGAGGTCATCAACAAGACAAGTAACAGGCTCAAGATAAACCAACAGTTTTTCATCATTTTCTCCTATGAAAACCCTCACCGCAGAGGCGCAGAGGGCGCTAAGATTTTCGCAATTCACAACTCCAAGGTCAGGTATTTCCTCAATAACCGAGCTCAGTCCGGTCTCCTGACCGTGCCCGTTTGTGTTTCGGTCGGCGTAGTTTTGGGCAGAAAGCTCAAATGAGACCGCGCCGAGCTTCCCCAAATTATTGAGTAGCTACGTTTGACCGATACTCGCATTGTTGGTATAATTGCCTTACCATCAGCGCAGAGACAGGAGGAAGCAATGGTACAACTGAGTACACTGGTACGGGATATCCATCGCCTCAATCATCAACTGGAACGCTTCGAGCAACGATATAGCATGTTGTCTACTACATTCTACGAGGCGTACAGTGCCGGTATGGAACCTGGGGACGACGCCTGGGTACTGGATTTTGAGAAATGGGCCGGGCTGTACGAAGTATGGCGCGACCGACAACGAGTATATGAGGAAACCATCCAGCACATTCGCCGCCAGCAGCCTTCGTTGTTTAAGGTAGTTCGTCCTGTGATGGCATAATGTTGGCACAATCGCTGGAAGAATATGAGTTGTTCGTCTACGCATTGCCGGACGACAATCCTTCCATCAAGTGGTCCACGCTGGTAGTTATCCGACAGGCGAGCGACGCAGCCACTGTTGAAGGGGAGATAATCTTCCACGGCGGGCTGTGTCTGCGAGTGATGGAGGTCGTGCGGTTTGACTTCATCCCGCCTCGGCTGTCTCGTTACGGTTACGAAGTATGGCATAGCGATACGAAACTCTATTGGTACGACTCGCAACCTCACCCGGATGACCCCACGCTGGCCTCGACTCATCCCCACCACAAGCACATCCCCCCGGACATCAAGCATCACCGCGTCCCCGCGCCGGGACTCTCCTTCACCAAGCCCAATCTCCCTTTTCTCATCCGCGAGATAGAGCAGTTGTGGGCTGCCGATGAACATAGTGCATAGCGCGTGACTCGCCCGGCGCTCAATCGCTATGCTCGGAGCAGCGCCCACAGGGCTTTTGACTCGCCAGTGCAGCTGCTAAGCAACGGTTTTCTGCCGCCAGACGTTCCCGAGGACGGGGCTGCGAGCCTGGGGGAGACCTGCGGAAACCGCCGCGCGAAGGTCGTTCCTCAATGTAGCGAAAAACGTGGAGAGGAAGGCTCATGCGTTGTGTTATCGCTTGTGGAATACCCGCTCCATGGCTGGACGTTGTTTGACCGTTGTCAAATCGGTGAATGGGAAGGGTACCAGAATGACATCGCCCTGCTTACAGCCGGTCATAGATAGCGTCCTCCTCGTTGTCCCAGAATTCGAAGGCCGATTCGGCCATCTTCAGCCAGCCGTAGCCTTCCGAAGAAATGTTTAGGAGGGTAGGAAGTAAGTGCAGGAACTGGCCGCGTTCCTGGCTCTTAAATTCTCGGATAATCTGCACTACCTGTTGCACACGGGGACTGAGAGGAGACATTGTGGCCATCGGCGGTCCAGGTATACGCTCATTAACCGCTGCCTCAGAGGTGGCTGCATAAGGAGCATGAGATTCACGCAGCTGTTCTTCGCTCTCTTGGCTCATAGTTGCTATTCCTCCAGCGAGGGCTTTGTTCACACTACCGAGTCGCCATCCAGTATAGCGGAAAACGCGAGGGGCGCAATTTTATCGCGGTCAGTCCAGCAGGAGCACTATTTGGAAATAGTGCGAATTGGCACTACTGTAAGTCGCGGCTACTTTTCATCCCTCAGTATGGCTGGTTCCCCCAACCATAACGATGCATAAGTTTCCCATTCCTCTCCGTCCGTCTCCCAGTACGGGTAGATCACCGCTCCCGCGACCCTTGCGGAATGCGCTGCGCTGTCGTTGAGGCCATCAATGAGACCCTGTAGGCCGCTGCGCATATTCTCCGTAGCGGGGCGGTGTGTGCGCGTGGTCTCCTCTGAGGTGGGGACGCCGATGAAGAGTGTCACTTCGCTATCTGCCAGGGCGCTGGTGACGTTGATGACCTGGAACTTAACCCATAGCCGGTAAAGCGCCGGATGGAACTGTCCACTGTCGTAGACCATCACGGCGATCTCATCCACGCGGTCGGCAACCTGGCGGTAGTATTCTGCACTCCATCCCCAGCGGCCTAACACACACCGCCGGCATTCCGGGAAGAAAGGCCAGATACGCCGGGTGGCGATAGAAAGTGTCGGGCCGGGGCCGAGGGCAGCGCGGGTCTCTTCAAGTAATGCCAGCACGTAGGAGTTGCCGCTGCTGATGGGTTCGGGGTCCAGATGAATGCCATCAAAACCGGCATCCTGCAGCACCATGGCACAAAATTCAGCGATTACCTGACGGGTGCTGAAATATGACCAATCTAAATAC
>JAUWHU010000435.1 GCA_030605705.1 Thermoflexia bacterium
TTGGAAATTTTTGACTGTAACCAAAGCAATGGGAACATATATCCCAACGCGATACCGACCAAAATCATCAGGATGCGCCGTGGTATGGTTTGACCACTGGACAAAGAGACCAGCAGGAATGCCAATCCCCCTCCCAAGACAGCTCCCCCGATACGCATCAGGTAAAATTGCGCGGGTTGTATTTTATGAGCCATGCCAGCCATCAACAACGTGTGTTGGGCCTGTTCTAACGAGTGTTGCGGAGTCATCCGTTGCGCAAGCCCGGACAGGCTTTGCAGCATAGGAGCAATCACGCGCTCAGTAAAAGGGCGGGAGAGCTCTATCTCCTCCAGGGAGATGGGCTGTCCCAGGGCAGCCATCTCATTGAGCCGGTCCTCCAGAGTTTCGGACGAACCCGAACCACGAAAGGCCATGAACAAGAGAACGCCAATCAATATCAGAGCCAGCAATAGCACAGCTTCCATCGCTATTCCCCTTAGACCTCAATACTTACGATCTTGTTGATCACGAAATACCCCAGCATTATCATCACGGCCGCAACTCCCAACATCATCCATCCACAAGGGTCATTGAAAAGCGGCGCGATGAAGTCGGGATTGGAGAAATAGATAAATCCCCCCAGGGCAAACGGCAAAGCGGTAATTATGTATCCTGAGTACTTCCCTTGTGCCGTAAGTACTTTGATTTCTCCTTTAATGCGGATACGCTCACGAATGGTGAAGGTAATGGCGTCTAAGACCTCGGCCAGGTTACCGCCGACCTCCCGCTGCACGCTCATGGCCGTGACTACCAGGTCCATGTCTTCGCTAGGCACACGGCGGAGCAAGTTAAACATAGCTGTGTCAAAAGCGACGCCGAGCTGTAACTCCAATACGACTCTGCCGAATTCTTGGGAGATAGGAGCCGGCATCTCGCGGGAGATGACTTCCATCGCCTGCAGGGTACTGTAGCCGGCCCGCAGGGAGTTTACAATGAGATTGAGAGCATCCGCCAATTGGTCGTTAAAAGCCTTGAGTCGTTGACCCTGCCGGTAAGAGACATACCAGCGCGGGGCAAAGAACCCCAGCAGCAACCCGACGGGGATGAAAAAGTAGCGATGCATCATGTAGAACAGTAAGGCCAATCCCAGCGCTACCGTCACGCTGAGAACGATAAATTCCCCCACGGTCAACTTAAGATCGGCTCGCGCCAATTGGGTGGCGATATTTTGTGCGAAACCCCGGTCGGCCACCGCTCGGTCTACCGCCGCTCCAATAGCAGAGGGGCCTTTCTCTTTTTTTCTTTTTTCCCGCTTGGCCTTCTTGGTCTTGCCGACGACGCGCTCCTCGACCAGATCCTGGCCGGCAGAACGCCCCGTAAGCCCGAGAACCAATAATATGACCGCAACGACAACAACTCCGCCCAAGATCAATTCCATCGCCAGTCACCTCTGCTCTAGCGCGATTTAATATCCCCGTAAACGTTCTCCCACACCGAAGACGGAAGGCGGCAAATGGATCCCCGTTTCCTCAATGCGCCTGATAAACTTGGGCCGCAATCCGGTCGGGCGCATATACCCGATGACCTTCCCATCCTCAAAGCCTGCATGTTCAAATTTGAAGATGTCAGCAGTGGTGATGACCTCCCCCTCCATCCCCTGGATTTCGGTGACAGCAACCACCCGGCGCGAACCATCTCGCATACGTTCCAGCTGCACGATGAGGTTAACGGCCGCCGCAATTTGCTCGCGGATAGCCCGGTGTGGCAACTCCATGCCGGCCATCAACACCATGGTCTCCAGCCGTGCCAGTGCTTCGCGGGTGTTGTTGGCATGTAGCGTAGTCATGCTGCCATCATGGCCGGTGTTCATGGCCTGGAGCATGTCCAGTGCCTCGCCTCCCCGGCACTCACCGACGATAATGCGGTCCGGCCGCATCCGCAGGCTGTTGATCATCAGATCGCGGATGGTGATCTCCCCTTTACCTTCAATATTAGGGGGGCGTGATTCCAGAGTCACGACATGTTCCTGGCGCAGCTGCAACTCCGCCGCGTTCTCCAGGGTAACAATGCGCTCATCGTCAGGGATAAATCCCGAAAGAACATTCAAGAAAGTTGTCTTCCCGGTTCCGGTACCCCCAGAGACAATGACGTTGATCCTGGAGACTACGCAGGCCCGCAAGAATTCCACCAGTTCCTCGCTCACGCTACCGAACCTGATCAAGTCCTCGACAGTGAGTGGTTTCTTAAAAAATTTACGGATTGTGAGTATCGGACCGATAAGGGAAATCGGGGGAATCACCGCATTCACACGGGAGCCGTCCTGCAAACGCGCGTCAACCATGGGACTGCTCTCGTCAATGCGTCGCCCCAACGGCGCTACAATGCGCTCAATGATGCGCATCAGGTGCTCCTCAGACTCGAAGGCTACGTTCACCCGATCAAGCCGCCCATGACGTTCCACGTAAACGTTTTTAGGGCCATTAACCATGATCTCGGTGATCTCATCACCGGCCAACAGCGGCTCCAACGGCCCCAAGCCCAAAATCTCCGCTACGATTTGCTCAAATAGCCGTTCCCGCTCCACCCGACTGAGCACGATGCTCTCTTCCTCTAGAAGAGCCTCATACATCTGCCGGATAGTCCGCCGCACTTCATCCGTTCTGGAAACATCCATGCCGGGATCCAGTTCCGCCACCAGACGGTTCTGGATCCGCGTCTTCAAATCCACGTAAGCATCCCGTGGTGAAGAGGCCGGGCGACGCTGCACGCTCACTCGCTCCTGGGATGCAGGGAACCGGGATGACCTGGAGGACTTAGTGGGCTGCTTCGAGGAGTCCGATCCTTTTTTCTCAATCCGTCTTAGCAGTGACAAACCAACCCCCTACTCTTTAATTAACCATTAGAATTCTTGTACCCGGAAGGCTCAAAAGCACCCTGATTCGGGTAAATTCCCCCACCAAGATTATTATGCAATAACACTGCTACAGCAAACGTCCTAATCCCCGGCGTCTAGGCTGCGATTCCATATTCGGAGCGACATTCTCCATCTCTGGCCCTAAACGCTGGTTCAACGTCTGAGCCAGGGCGTTGATCGCCTGAGTGATCGGAGCATGGGGATCCTGGAGGACAAAGGGTACTCCATAGTTCGCGGCGTGCAAAGCCGTGCGTTCATCTAAAGGGATACGAACCAGGGCCGGCATCATCACGCGCTCGATGGCTTCCGGCTGGATACCCATACGTTTGTTATCCACACAGTTAATGACCAGCCCGACTTTATCCATCGCGTAGCCCATTCTTTGGAGCAGTTCGACAAACACCCGTGCCCCCCGGATCTCCGGGATTACCGGGCGAGTCAGTATCAGGAGCATATCACTAAGATCAAGCAAGGTTAAGGTCACATCATCCATCGCGTGGGCCGTGTCCACGATCAAGTAATCAAACTCCTGACGGGTAAACTCCAAGATGGCTCTCAACAGACGATTCCCACCGCCCTCATCCACGCCATCACTACGCAAGGTATCGGCATCCTCTGGCGTAGGGGGGGCCGCCAGCACTTTGAGGCCCGAAGTATGGGGAACCATCACCGTGTTCAACAGTTCCACATCCATCTCATAGGCCCTGGGGGCCAGATCTGCGATCGTTCGCGTCGGCTGGATCTTCATAAAGATCACCACGTCCCCAAACTGGAGACTGGCATCTATCAGCGCGACCTTAGTATCCTGCCCCACCAGGTTCTGCAAGGCAATCGCCATGTTGACGGCCAGGGTAGTGCAGCCGGAGCCTCCCTTGGGGCTGAAAACGGTGATGATTTTCCCTTGCCGTGCGGTGACAACTCCCCCCGGGGCAGTCAGTGGGCCAGTTCCCGACGTAAGCATGCCAGTTCCCCGAGGTTTGAGTTTCGCCATGCGGTGAATAGCATCCAACAATTCATCCGCGCTAGGCGGCTTGGTCAGATAATCCCGCGCACCGGCCATCATGGCCCGACGCATGTAATCACTCTCCCCCTGAACCGAAAGCATGATAACCTGAACGGCGGGCAGAATTTCCAATAATTTGCCGGTCGCGGTAATTCCGTCTATGCCCGGAAGGTTGACATCCATGAGGGTAACATCAGGGAATGTCTCGGCCGCAACTTCAATGGCCTCCTCCCCGCTACCGACCATGGCAACAACCTCGATATCGGAGTCAAAAGAAAGTAGTTTGCGTAGCTGCTCTCGTGTCTCTGCGATATCGTCTACAATCATGACCCGGATTTTGTTTTCGGCCACTTAGCTCTCCTTAGTCTCGCTATTCCTCCGGCTCAGGAGTTGCCAGGGGTATCAATTCAAACATCTCACGTACGGGCGTGGGGGCAATGGGCAAATCAGGCATCGTATCGGGGATTTGGTATTTATCCAACACGTAACGCAACCAGACAGGTTCGGTGATCGCCAGTGCAGTGTCACCTGCCGGACGCAGTGCCAGATCTAAATCGGCGCCCATCTCCAAGAGGTATTTCAAAACCACGGCGTCCTGGCGCGTCACCAGAAGTGTGATGAGATCAACCCTGATAGGTTCTACGATCGCCGGCGGCGGTGGGGGCGTCGCCTGTGCCCCTACTGCCTCACCCAACACTCCTCCACTACCTTCTTCCTCGGTTACTTCGGAAGTCACTCCCGGCACCTGTGTCTCTTCCTCTTCTTCCTGCCAAGTGCCGATGTGCCAGACAATGGCGTCTTGCACCGTCATCTGCACCACCAGATTGGGTAAGGCGCTCGCATCGAAGGGGTAAATGACAGCCGCCTGTCCATTGGGTAAATTCTCAAAACGCCCGTAGATACCGCTGATGGCTTCTACTCCCGTCTCGCTTTGCACTTCCTCAGGCCGGGGCAGGGACTGGAACATGTTAGGCAAAGGGCTTTGGAATTCCGTGTCCACGGGAATAAGTTTAATGGCCGCCAGTACGTCCACGTGGTCACCGGGAAGGGGCGCCCAGCCCACAGCCCCCTGAGTATCCATAGGGATGGCATAGGCCACCCGCCCTGACTCGAACAAAGCGGCAGAGGAACCGGAGACCGCAAGCATCCCGCCCGGTTGTCCTAACATATCGGGCACCACTGGTACACCGCGTGGAATTTCCATACGCGCGAACTTACCATCCACTTGCTCGAGGGAATCGAAGTACACCAGTGGCAACAAATCCTCCGGCCACGGCTGCATGATCACAGCGTTATCCTCCTCCAGGATAAGCTTCCCGCGATCAATACGCTGAGCCGCCACCACAATGTCCACGGTCCGGCTCGGTTCTTCGGTTGGCGTAAGCTCAACAACCTCCTCGCCGGCATCTCTGGATTGCCACCAAAAGTAGCCACCCACTACGACAAGTATCAAAAACAAGGCAATGAATACGAGGGTTCTGTTGCCACGCATTTGGGAACCTCCTTACTGAACTGATTTCAGGTTGAAGAACACCGTCGGAGTTAGCAGAATTAAAGATAATATACCATTTCCTTACCGATAAGCAAACGCTGCCACATAAAACCAGTTTAGCACGTTCTTACCCTTATGTCAATAATGAGTCTACTGAAAAAACCAGGAACTTCACCACGGAGGCACGGACCGCAGGTGTGGGCGGGCAGTGCCCACCGCACAGAGATTTTAAACCTAACGTTCAGAAAATTAACTTTTTGACATGCAGTGTTAAATATTTTTACACTAAAACTTAGTCTTTTCTCAGTGTCCTCTGTGTCTCTGTGGTGAGATGACTTTTTTTCAGGGGAGCCAATAATCTACAAAGAAAAAAGGGACCCGACCAGCAGAACCATACAGCTGTTTTCCACCGTCTCACAGCCCCAGATCACTCTTGTGCGACGGGAAGAGTAAGGTCCACGTGCATACCTTGCCCAACCCCACTGGCGAAGACGATTCTCCCCCCCAGCATCTCAATGCGCTCCCGCAGGGTAGGTAAACCGAGCCGGCCGGCATCGGCGGTCGTGAGCTCATCATCCAGATCGAACCCGCTACCATTATCTTCAGCCACTACACGCACTTGCTGCTCGCCCATGTCCAGGGAGATTTTAATACTGGAAGCATGACCATATTGCCGTCCAATATGGATCAATTCCTGAATCACTCTAAAGATAGTGACCTCCTTGTAAGAGGCCAAACGCCGTTCCTTGCCTGTAATGTTGAGCGTCACCCCCGCGAAGCCCTCCGTACTCAATCCTTCGGTATACCGCTTGAGTGTGGGGATCAGACCGAGATCGTCCAGCATCATTGGTCGCAGCTCAAAAATGAAATCCTTGACACTCCGGAAAGTACGCACCACGTTCTTTTTCAGCTCGGCGAGCTCCACCTGGGCTTGTTGGGGGTCCCGCAAGAAGAATCGTTCACAAATTTCGGCCTGCAACACCAGATTCGTGAGGGATTGCGCTGGCCCATCGTGGATCTTACGCGAGAGCCTTTGTCGCTCGCGTTCCTGCGCCTCAATAATGTTGATGACCAAAGATTGCGGGAGCGTGCCCGCCTTTACTGCTTGAGCGGGTATCCCGCCCTGGGGAACAACTTGCTCCAGGATCTTTCCGTAAAGCCCTTCCAGACGCATCAGGTTATGTTGGTCACTCTGCAACTTCTCAAGTTGCCCGCGCATGGTGAAGAGACGCTGTTGACTTTCCATTATTTCAGTATACGCAGACTTGATGTCTCCCCGGGGAATAGTATCAAACTGCGCTCCTACCTTACTCAAACGGGAAGCCGCCCGCGCACTTCTCTGAACCAGCCGGTCCACTTCCGAGGAGGTTTGCTGGATCAGCATGTCAACTTCCTTGAGCTCTAATTGAATTTTTTTATGCTCACGGCGACAGGATTCTAAAAACTGACTAAAGGTATTCTCGGCCATTATGCCCCCTTACCCACAGATTGTCAGCTAATTTCTCGGATGAACTGATCCTCACTCAAGGCTTCCGGCCAGCCATATCGGGCAACCGTACCCAACCGCGTCGTAGCGCGTGAATGGCAGCTTGCGTGCGGTCAGAAAGATTCAGCTTAGCCAGGATAGAGGTGACGTGATTCTTGACCGTTTGCCGGCTGATGCCCAACCGGTACGCGATCTCTTTGTTGCTTAACCCCTCAATGATCAACTCCAGGATTTCCATTTCCCTGGTAGTTAAGGGAGAAAAGGTCACATCTTCCGGTTTGACCCCGTAACGCCGGTAACCTTCCAGAAGCCATTGTTCTGCCTGTTCCGGAGTCATGCGCTTCCCCTCAATGACGTAGTAACCATTTGAGACGGCCCGCACCGTATCAAGCAGCTGCTCCGGATCCACGTCCTTAGCAAAATAAGCCGAAGCCCCGATACGAATCGCGTGGTAAACCTGCTCCACGTCATCATAAGCTGTCAGAATGATGAAGTTGAGCTCCGGGTGACGGTTCTTGATCTTCTGGGTAACTCGCAATCCATTGATCCCCGGAAGACTGACATCCATCAAAGTCACCGCCGGTCGCACCCGAGGGATCATTTCAAGTGCCTCCGGGCCATCCGCTGCCTCCGCTACCACGGTGATGTCTGGCTCGGCGTTCAGGACATCGTGTAAACCCTGGCGGAAAAAGGGATGATCATCAACAATCGCCACCTCTATCATGCGATTCTTGACGGATTGCGATCTCATGGTATCCTCTCCTTACTTCTGACACTTCCAGTATACCACAACACACACCAACAAGAAAGTACCAAACGACCGGCGGTACCCTACGGCGTAAGATTCAGCGCCATGCTCGCCCAAAATTGACGTGCCCCCATAGAGCCAGAACCACCTGACAGTGAGGAACTAAGGTTCCCACACACGCTTCAAACTCAGGAGACCCGGATCCTCATTGTGGAGCATCAACGCCAACAGCTGTTCCACCGCTACAAAAACCCAGCTCATGCCCCACGGCCCCAGTCCACTGACGGCGTAAACACGCGGTAGGCCCGGCAGCTCCCCCACGAGAGGCAAGCTATC
Source organism: Thermoflexia bacterium (assembly GCA_030605705.1). Classification (GTDB taxonomy): domain Bacteria; phylum Chloroflexota; class Anaerolineae; order B4-G1; family SLSP01; genus JAUWHU01. The sequence continues at coordinate 7,959 of JAUWHU010000435.1, forward strand.
GCGGCTCTGGACAAACCAACCGCTATAACGCTCCAGCATGGTGGCTTGCGGGCAGAACCATTCCGCCGTCTGCGCCAACAGTGAGCCAGGCCCCTCTGCCGGCGAGGCCGACCAGGCCGTAAGCTGCTGGCGACCCTCCCAATTCTGGAGCAGAACACGTCCCTCGCTCAACACCAGGGGAATGGGGACCGCCTCCGAGCAGATGCAATCTACCGCCTGTACCGGCCACACCTTCATCCCCTGGGCCAGAGTGTGATTCAGATGGACCACATGCGCTCCCCCGGCCAGCACCACCGCCCTGGTCCGCAAATACTGCCGCCTGGCCCAGACTCCCAATTCGTCGCCCTCCGGTTCGATGGACTTGACCTCCGTGTTGGTCTGCACGCTGATGTGGGGATGAGCGAGCAATGCCTGTGTCAACGCGACGGGGTCAAAAGCCATGTCCTCCGAGGTTCGCAGGCCGACCAGCATATCCAGCTCCGTGGCATCCTCCAGCCGCGCAGAGAAACCCGCCTCCGTCAGCAGTGACACCGACTGTTGCAGCTGCTCAGCCGCCGCCCCCTCGCGCACCAGACGTAGACTGCCGACTCGCCGGACGGCAATTCCTACCGAGGCCGCTAATGAGGTCAAAATGTCTAAGTTGCGGCGGGTATATTCCCAGATATGACGCGCCCGTGCCTCTCCCTCCCTGGCGGACAAGGCGACATAAGACTCCGGGGTACCCAACAGCGCCAGGCCGCCTCCGTGACCGGTGGCTCCGCCGGCGACCTCACCGGCCTCCAACACCGCCACCGTCAAATCTTCCTCGGCCAACCGGCGAGCCACCAACGCCCCGCTCAACCCCGCTCCCACCACCGCCACATCACACGAAACCGGCAGCAGTTGTCTGGAACCGGGGGATTCCATCACCATTGACATGCTCAGCTCCTTTCTAAGGATTCGTAAAAGTATAACTTCCCGTATTTTTTGCTCTAAGCCCCCGTCCCGGGGGCGTCAATGCGGGAAATTATTCTTTTACAGACCCTAACCTGGACAAGCCAGAACCAAAAGGGGGTCTTTACCGCAGAGAACGCTGGGAACGCCGAGAAAAACAAAGAAGAAAATCTCTGCGCTCTCTGTGTCAATGGGCAC
>JAUWHU010000142.1 GCA_030605705.1 Thermoflexia bacterium
GTAGATCACCTGCACGCGCTCCGGAGGCGCGTCTAACAGCTGCGTCAAATCGCGCCGGGTAGCCTCAGAGACCGCTATGATGGCGTCGGCCCGCTGCATGGCCCAGGCGATCTGTCCGTGGTAGTAGCGCAGGGCCTCGGCGGTGAGGTATTGTGGGTAGTAGAAAAAATTGAGATCGTGAACTGTGATGACGAAATGCCGCGCGCCCCAGGCCAAGGGGATGAAATCGGTGCTGTGCAGGAGGTCCAGACGCAGCGGCGCCAGCTCCGCCCCCAGCGTCCAGCGTTCGAAGCGGTGATGGGGCGGCGTCCAGGCCCGGTGTGCCCTGGCGTGAGGCAACGGCAGCGGGTCTGTTTCCTGGCGATGGTAGATCAAATGCAGCGTGTCCGGCGGCAGCAGCGTCGCCAGCTGCTCTGTCAGGTGGCGCGCATAGCGGGAGATGCCTCCTGGCGCGTAGGCGTGCAAGCGCAGATCTATCCCGATACGCATTTTATCCTCCAAAAGCTCCGCGCCCCCGTCCCCGGGGGCGGGTTGACGAGGAACTTACCCTGGGGACGCCCCCGAGACGGGGGCTGGGAGCAATGTAAGTGCGACTTTTGCTCCAATGCGAAAGAAAACACTCTAAAAGATCTCCGAGGTTTACGGAATGGTCCCCTTTTGAGAGGTTCTGATGATACATAGCGACTTTCCGAGTCAAATTACCGTCAAAACCTCGGAGGTCTATAAAATGGTGCGTGCGATCTGGCGGTCTGTGACCGCCATGGGGAGCGCGTCCAACTCGTCAGCCGTGACCCACCGGAAGGCATCACATTCGATGCAGCGAGGAGCGCCCTGTACTAACCGGCACCAGAAGGCGACCAGCGTGATGCGGAAGTGCGCGTAGGCGTGGTACACTGTCGTCAGGGGTGCACCCACTGCTACGGTGATGTCCATTTCTTCCTGCAATTCGCGGTGCAGGGCTTCCTCTAAGGTCTCGCCGGCTTCCCGTTTGCCGCCGGGAAATTCCCACAGCCCGCCGAGCATGTCTCCCTGACGGCGTTGCGCGACTAAGATCCGCCCATCTTCCCGCACCGTGACAGCGGCGGCCACATCGTAGTGCGGCAGGACTTTGCGTGGTTGAGGCGTCGGGGCCATCGTGTGAGGGGTGAGTGGCTCAATAGCTCAAGGCCGGGTCAGGCACCGGATCCGAGCGATGGACCCATACCCAGGTGCCCAGGTCGCCCTCGGTGCTGTACACGATGTCGGTGTCCTCTGGCACATAAGGGGTGGTCCACTGGAACAGCCATTTAGCGTCGAGAGGAGCGAGGTTGACACAGCCGTGGCTGCGCGTGAAGCCAAAAGCATCGTGCCAGTAGGCGGTGTGTAGCGCGTATGCCTCGTTGAAATACTGGGTCCACTCCACATCCTCGAGGTAGTACCAGCTGGGACTCTCTGGCCCCACGTCCCGGTTGATCATGGGAGTCGTAGGCAGCTTGCCCCAGATGCGGGTCAGGCCATTGGGCGTCCACGTGCCGGGCCGCCCCGACGATATGAGGGTGGCGAAGATCATGCGATCGCCTTTGTAGGCGGCCAGCGTTTGCTCGAAGGTATCCACCTCGATCCATTTCTCGCCCGGTGCTACTCCCTGGGGTGGGGGGTCTACGTCAACGCGAGAGAGGTATTGCTGCTCAATCCATTGGTCTGGGCCGAGCATGTACCAGAGCCGCCCATTCACCCACGCCTGCGCGAAAATCGTGACCAGCTGGTAGCGGTCGAGGTGGGTTCCTGTCTCAGTATCCCCCGGCAGCGCCGAGGCGTTGACAGAGCGATTGACCCAGGCGAAGGGATACTGTGGTTGTTCCTGCAGGATCACGCCGTGGAAGCGGGAAGGGCTGGCGAAGGACAGCTTGGCGGCGCGCATGAACTCCCCGGAGTTGATCTGATACCAGGTCTCTCCATTATAGTCCACCTGGCCCATTACGCTCACCCAGTTGTCCCCGTCGTAGAAGGCGCGCTGGGGGGGCATACCGGCTTCCGCTTCGGCGGGATGGGCGTAGGTCATGGCGGGCAGTTCCCGCACGTAGGCCAGGGTGTGTACAGTAACCGCCCCCTCGGGAACCTCCAGCTCCTTGATGGCCATTTCGGGTAGTGGATCGGGGAGCTGTGCGCGCAGGTATTTGAGACGCATCGCCTGCGCTCCGGGGCTAAACGCCGGGCAAAGTTCTGGATGTCGCTGCGTCATCTGCCGTGTGCAGATGTAATTCCCCGAAACGTCATCCAAGAAGATTTGGTGACCGGTGTTATTCAGAGACGCGGCACTTACTGCGCTGGCAGGCAATAACAGCCATAAGACCAGTGGAAGCAACCACTTATAGCGAGGCAAGGTACTCACTCTCCTACATAGATGAAAGGCGCGCCGATAAAAGGTGGGCGCAATAAATTCCTGCCTTCAAGAACATTATTATACCATAGAAAAGTAGCTTCTCAAAAGAGAACCAGCCCTTCAGGGTTTACCGTTCTGTGTCTGACTCGAAAATAAACCGTCCGTAGTAGCGACTTCAGTCGCTGGCGGCGCTGAACGACTAAAGTCGTTACTACAAGTCATTTTCGTCCTTGCGGGTGAACGTAGTTCGTGATGACTGACTCGAAAATAAGTTGGTGACTGGTGATTGGGTGCGCCCCAGCGTTTTAGCGACTGTGAAGACCGCTTCAGCGAGCGTTGCTCCGTAGCGCGGGGACTTCAGCGTGAGGCCAGCGACTGCAGCCCCGGATGCCCAGGCATGAATGCCAGGGCTACGCAGCTACGCCCCGTGAACAATGCTCTTTGCCCCACCAGTGTAGCTGTTTCGAAAATAACCCGGCTTGTAGTAGGCGATTCATCGCCGTGATTCGGGAAACCACGGAGGGTTTCCCCTACTCTTGTCACTTGTTTCCTTATGGTTTATAATTGAGGGAAATCCTACCATGGGGAGAGGTGATGAATATCTTGCAAGAGGTGGCTCAGCTGCTCGCGCAGCCTCCCGGCGATCTGGTTTACTTCCTGGTCACGTTGTTTGCCCTGCAACAAGCCTTGTTCCCGGCCCTGATGGCGAGGCGGGCGGCCCCACAGTCTCCGCAGCCCCGGCGGTGGCTCTGGGCGGTGGGGGGTATGCTCGCGGGCCGGGCTGTGCTCATCATCTTAGGGTTACTGGGTAGCGCCAACCTGCTGGACCCCGTGATCGTTTTGCCTCCCCTGGAACGGTTGCTGGAAGTTTCCGGTATTGCCCTGGTTCTGTGGGCCTTGCTGGGCGCTCGGCCGGCTCGTTGGCAGACGTGGTTGTTGTTGCTCCTCTTGTTAGCCGGCATCGGCTTCTATGGCTACGATGCTTCCATCTGGCAGGCGCGGGCTGTCACGGAGGCTTACAACGGCTCTTTCCAGGAGTGGAACTGGGAGATCGCGGCTGTGGCTTTGTTGGGGTTGGGATTGCTCATCGAGTTGTTCCTGCATCCCCCGGAGTGGGAATGGGCCGTGGGCGTGTTGGTCTTTTGGCTGGCCGGGCATGGCGCGCAGCTGGCCTGGCCTCTCGCGCAGTTTTATTTTCCCGCCTGGGAACGGCTCGCTGCGTTAGTCGTGCTGCCGTTGCTGACGGGCCTGGTTTCCCGGTTGTTGAGCATCCCCGTGGCCGCCTCGGCGACTGCAGCCTCTGATCCTGCGACGCCCCGCTCGTCGTCGGTGGATATCACCGGGTTTCAGGAACTGCTTGAGGGCATGGAATCGGCGCGCGAATTGGAGCCATCCCTGATCATTACCTCCTCTCGGCTGGCGCATTTCCTCAACGCCGAAGTCTGCGCGATTGCCTTGCTTGAAGAGGAGAATTCCTCCCAACTGCGTGTGCTGGCGATCCACCCGCCCACGGGGCTGCTCGAAACCCCCATCCTGGATTTGGCTACTTACAATGCTTTGAATGAGATCTGGGAGGAGCGGATAACCGGGGCTTTCCAGCCCGCCCACTGCCGGGAATGGCTGGAAGAGTTGTACGAGGACTTGGGCTTTCAGGGAAGCGGGCCGTTGTTGGCGCTGCCTCTGCTGGCCCAAGAGCGGCGTGTGGGAATGATCCTATTGGGGGACCTGCAGAGCAAACGCCGCTGGGGGAGGGAGGATTTATGGTTCCCTGAGTTGACGGCGGCCTTGTTGGCCGGTGCAATTGTTCGCGCACAGCGTAAAGGGGAGACGATCTTCAGTCTGCGGGAGCAGAGTGAGGATTCACTGCTGAAGTTGCAGACGGCTCAGGAGGAGGCCGTCGCATTGAGTGAGCAGGTCGCTGCATTGGAGGACAAGATTCAGGCTCGCGATGGCGAACTCGCGCGTCTGAACCGTGAGTTGAGGGAGCAAACTCCGCAGGTTTCTGAGACGGAACTTTCCTTCTGGCAGAAGGAGGTAAAGGAACTGGCCCAGGACCGTGAGATGCTCATTCGGGAACGCGCCCGTCTGGGCCAGGAAGTGGCGAAGTTGCAACCCCGTCTGGGCGCCCTCGTGGAAGAGCGGGCGAAGCTGCTCGAACGACTGGCGCAACAAAAGGAAGCTCTCGAGGCCTCTGCGCAAGTGGGGACGGTAGGGATGCTGGTGGCGGATGGGGATGGTACCATTGTCATGGCGGACGCGCTGGCCCGCCAGATGTTGAGCGTTCCGAATGGGGAGGTCACCGGGCAATCTTTAGATGGCGTCTACCCCGATCCCCGGTGGGCACAGGCCATTGACATGCTGCTGGTCCCTGAAGATGATGCACCGCTTTCCGCACTGGATTCGGGGCGCCGCCAGCGAGTACACCTGGCGCTGCAGGTAGGCTCCCGCCCGGTACATGCCGATCTGGTCGCTCTGATGGGCCGCGATGGCAAGCCGGACGCGCTGGTGGTCACATTGCGTTCCGAAGAGAGTCCCGTTGAACGGCATGAGGCCATCGTCGGCCAGGCCAATGAGTTCCGCACGCCCATGACCTCCATCACCGGGTATACCGATCTGTTGTTGGGGGAGCAAGGAGGACTTCTCACCGAGATGCAACGCCAGTTCCTGGAGCGGGTGAAGGCCAACGTTGAGCAGCTGGGCCAATTGCTCAACGACCTCGTCAGGCTGGCCTCGCCCGACGCCCGCCGTGTGGAGTTGGTGCCGGAGCCGGTGGACCTCATCACCGTCATTGAGGCGGGGATTATGGGATTGGCGGCGCGTTTCCGAGAACGCCATCTGGCGGTCCGCATGGATCTACCCGATACGCTGACGCCCGTGCGGGCTGACCAGGACAGTCTCTACCAGATCATATTGCGGTTGCTCTCCAACGCTGCGCTCTGCTCGCAGGCGGGGACGGAGGTGCTGCTGAGTGCCCAGGAGCAGGAGCCAGAGGAGAAAGGGTCTGTGCCTTTCATCCGCATTTCCGTGACCGATACCGGCGGCGGCATCGCGCCGGAGGATTTCCCCAGGGTTTTCCGGCGTTTCTACCGGGCGAACCAGACTCTCGTCCAGGGGATGGGGGAGACGGGTGTGGGGATGGCTGTTGTCAAAACATTGGTGGAGGCCAACGGCGGCCGTATCTGGGTGGAGACGGAACCCGGCGTGGGCAGCACTTTCAGTTTCATCCTGCCGGTCTACCGTGAAGAGCAACCACCGGCGGAAAACTCGTGAGTGCGGATCAAGTTTAGAGCGGAGGGTATATTGGAGCGTGAGTCCCTCTCCCGCCTGGCGGGGGTTTTCATAGCGGGCCTGCTGACCCTGGTGATGGTGCTGGGGAGTGTAGGGCTGTCGCGACTGGACCCCACCCTGATGAGGCAGCGCCCGACGTGGGTGGCTGCCGGCCCCACCACGACACTTTATCCGACCCTGGCCCCGCTGACGCCCACGGCTCCGAGCACGCCGCTTCCCACGCCTACCCCGCGCTCGCACCTCGTGGAGCAGTGTTCGTTCCCGGCGGGATGGTTGCCCTATCGTGTGAAAGCCGGAGAGACACTTTTGATCCTGGCGTGGCGCGCACGGACCAGCACCTATATCCTGATGCAGGCTAACTGCCTGGGAATGCCAGAGGTGCAGCCCGGCGATCTCATTTATCTCCCGCTGCTGGCCATCGCCAGCCCGACGCCTTACATTTACCGGTGCGGGCCGCCCCCCGGCTGGCGCATCGTCACCGTGCGGCCGGGAGAAACGTTGTACACGCTGGCCCTGCGCTACGGCGTGACCATTGAGGCTATCCGTCACGCCAATTGCATAACGGGGATCACCATCTACGCGGGGCAGGCGCTCTATTTGCCGCCGGTCATGGTCATCACACCAACGTGGACGCCAGCTCCCCTGCCCAGCCCGACTGTTACGCCGGCGCCGACGCCGTCCCCCACCGCCACGCCGACGGCCACCCTCACCGTAACTCCCACCGTCACGCCTACCCCTACGGTGACATTCACAGTGACCCCTACCATCACCCCTACGCCCACACTTACCCCGACACTTCCGACTCCCACACTCACTGCGACGGTGGAACCAACGCTAACCTCAACCCCTACGCCCACGTCAACCCCAACCCCCACGCCGACGCCGACACTTACTCCGACACCTACTGCAACTCCCACGCCATCCGAGGCGGACGAGAAGTCTGCGTCTTGACAGAGGGGGGAGTCGCGAATTATACCACAAACAAACAATCGTGGGGGCGTGTTTACCATACGCCCCCACGTTGCTAGAGGATTCTCGGTGTTACGCTTCCCGCCGGTAGCGCAGCACCGGCTGGCGAGCTGCGCGCACCTCGTCCAGGCGGCGCACCGGTGTGTGATGTGGCGCGTCGTGCAGGACTTCGGGGTGCGTTCGCGCCTCCTCGGCGATCTTGAGCAGGATGTCGGCGTAGGCGTCTATGCTCTGTTGGCTCTCCGTCTCCGTCGGCTCCATCATCAGCGCTTCGTGGACGATGAGTGGGAAGTAGTTGGTGGGCGGATGCAGGCCATAGTCAATGAGTCGCTTGGCGATGTCTAAGGCGCGCACGCCAGGAGCCTCCGCGAAGTGCCCCGCCACGACAAATTCGTGCATGCAGATGCGGTCATAAGGCAGCGGGTACACATCCTTGATGCGGCTGAGGAGGTAGTTGGCGTTGAGCACCGCGTGTTCGGCGACCCGTTTCATGCCTTCATCCCCCAACATGCGGATGTAGGTGTGGGCGCGGGCCAGGACGCCGAAATGCCCCCAGAAGGACTTGACCGGCCCGATGGACTTGGGCGGCGTGACGAAGGTGAAGTACGGGGCTTCGTCGTCGGAGAGTTCTGCGTCTTGCGCCACAACGGGGCCGGGGAGGAAGTCCACCAGTCGCTCTACCACGCCGACGGGGCCGCTGCCCGGCCCGCCGCCGCCGTGCGGCGTGCTGAAGGTCTTGTGCAGGTTGAAGTGCATCACGTCAATGCCGGCCTCACCGGGACGCATCACACCTAACAGCGCGCTCATGTTCGCGCCATCGCCGTAGACCAGCCCGCCGCAGCCATGCACCAGAGCGATGATTTCCTCAAGGTTCTCATCGAAGAGGCCTAAGGTGTTGGGGTTGGTGAGCATCAGGCCGACGACGTGCTCGCCCACTAAGGATTGCAGCGCGTCAAGGTCTACGTTGCCCCGCTCGTCGGAGGGAACCTGGACGGTGCGCAGGCCGCACATGTTGGTCGAGGCGGGGTTGGTCCCGTGGGCCGAGTCTGGCACTAAGATGGTGTCGCGTTGCGTCTCGCCCCGGTCCAGATGGTACTTTTGCATGATCAGGACGCCGGTCAGCTCGCCGTGCGCGCCCGCTGCGGGTTGCAGCGTCACGCCGGCAAAGCCGCCGATCTTCTGGATGGCTTCCTGCAAATGGTACATCAGGTAGAGCGCGCCCTGTACCGTCTCCTCGGATTGGAGGGGGTGCAGGCCGGTGAAGCCGGGCATCCGCGCCGCGACTTCGTTGACCTTGGGGTTGTACTTCATCGTGCAGGAACCCAACGGGTACATTCCTTCGTCGAGGGAGTAGTTGAGGTGGGAGAGGCGCGTGAAGTGGCGCACGACGTCCACCTCGCTGGCCTCCGGCAACGGCAGCTCCTCGCGGAGCAGGTCTACCGGTAGCTCGGCGGGAGGCACATCCAGTTGGGGAGGCTTCGCGCCCTCCCGGCCCGGCACTGAAAGTTCGTAGATCAGTGGTTCAGCCATGATACCCTCCCGTGGCCCGGAATTCCGCCAGGGCAGCCACAAAATCGTCAATCTCCTCCCGCGAATTCATCTCCGTGACGGCGACCAGCATGTGCTGCGCCAGGTGCGGGTAATCCCGTTCCAGGTCGTAGCCGCCGATGATGGTGTAATCGTAGCCTTCCAGCAGGAAGTGGTTGAGCTCGGCCACCGGCGCGGGGCAGCGGACAACGAACTCGTTGAAGAAGGGGCGGCGGGACACGATCTCGTAGCCTCCCAGAGCGGCGATCTCATGGGCCGCGTAGTGCGCTTTGTGGTAGTTCAACTCAGCGATTTTGCGAAACCCTTGTTTCCCCAGCGCTGCGAGGTAGACCGCCGCCGCCAACACCATCAATCCCTGGTTGCTGCAAATGTTGGAGGTGGCTTTCTCGCGGCGGATGTGTTGCTCGCGGGTGGAAAGGGTGAGTACGTAGCCGCGCTTGCCTTCCACGTCCACCGTTTCCCCGACCACGCGCCCGGCCATCTGGCGGGCGTACTTCTGGCGAGTGGTGTAAAATCCTAAGTAAGGGCCGCCGAAGTTGAGGCCCAGTCCCAGTGGCTGACCTTCGCCCATGACGATGTCGGCCCCGAACGCGCCCGGCGGCGTTAGTAGTCCCAGACTGAGGGGATTGGTCGCCACGGCCAGGAGGGCCTTTTTCCCCCGGCGATGCACTTCGTCGGCCAGGCCGGTCAGGTCTTCGAGCTCGCCGAGGAAGTTGGGGCTTTGGATGATGAGGCTGGCCGTGTTTTCATCTACCAGCTCCACGACTTTGGTTAAGGGCAGCGTGGGGTCCTCGTCGCCGACGATCTCCAATCCCAGGCCCTGAGCATAGGTGCGCACGACTGCGCGGTATTGCGGGTGTACTGTGGGAGCCAGGACGATCTTTTTGCGTTTCAGGCGGAAGACGTTGAGGGCCTGGAGCACGGCTTCGGCGGCGGCGGTTGCCCCGTCGTAATGGCTGGCGTTGGCGACCTCCATGCCGGTCAGATCGCAGATCATGCTCTGGTACTCGAAGATCGCCTGGAGAGTGCCCTGGCTGATTTCGGGTTGGTAGGGTGTGTAGGCGGTGAAAAATTCCCCCCGGCTGATGATGGCGTCTACCACGCTGGGGACCCAGTGGCGGTACGCGCCGGCCCCCAAAAAAGTGGGAACCTGGTTGGCGTTGAGATTAGCGGCAGAGAGCTCCTGGAGTTCCTCCAGAATTTCCATCTCCGAAACCGGTTCCGGCAGCCCCAGGGTGGGGTAGCGGTATTGTTCCGGGATGTCGTTGAAAAGTTGCTCTATGCGCTCCACGCCGATGGAAGCCAGCATGACCTGGCGTTCCTCGTCCGTGTGCGGTATGTAGACCATAGATCCTCCTTTGGTGAATTGGTGAACAGAGAACAGAGAGTAGAGAATAGAGAATAGAGAATGGTGAATGATGAATAGGTGAATGGTGAATGAAGAATAGAGAATGAAGAATGGAGAGTGAGGAATGGAGAATGAAGAATGAAGAATGAAGAATTTCCGCCTTCTCGCTTGTTCGCTTACTCGCTTTCTCGCTTTCTCGCTTACTCGGCTTCCGCTTCGATGACCTTGGCGTAGTCCTCCGGGGTCAGGAGTGCGTCCCACTCGGTCTCGTCGCTGGCCTTGATCTTGATGAGCCAGCCTTCGCCGAAGGCGTCGCTGTTTACCACTTCGGGGGCGTCCTCTAGCGCTTCGTTGATGGCGACGACCTCGCCGCTCAGCGAGGCGAAGACATCGGCGGCAGCTTTTACCGATTCGACGACGCCGAATTGCTCGCCGCTGATGACCTCGTCTTCTACCTCCGGCAGCTCCACATAGACGATGTCGGAGAGCGTGCTCTGCGCGTAGTCACTGATACCGATCACGAACAAATCACCTTCCTTACGCGCCCACTCGTGGGTTTTGACATAACGGGCATTTGGATCAATTTTCATCGCTTACTCCTTGTTTAATGGCAAATAGCAAATCAGCAAATGGCGAATTGCAAATGGCAGATGGCGAATTGCAAATGGCAAATTGCGAATGGCGTAGCTGCTTCAAAAATAACCCGGCTTGTAGTAGGCGATTTATCGCCGTGATTCGGGAAACCACGAGGGTTTTCTCATACGTTACTCCCACACCTCCATACCCCCACACCTCCATACTCCCACACAGCTATTGCGCCGTAACTTGAGGAACCACGAGGGTTCCCACCAACGGGAAACCACAGAGGGTTTCCCCTACGCCACCGGGATGGCAAAGCTGAATGTGCTGCCCTCC
>JAUWHU010000108.1 GCA_030605705.1 Thermoflexia bacterium
AGGATAGGCGTCTCCACCGCCCGGCTGGTGACGTGCAAGTTCTCGAGCGTCTGAGAAGCGACCTGCCCCAGGTTATCGCCGGTGATGAGCGCCAGTGCCTTGCGCCGCTGCGCTATCCGCTCCGCCACCCGCATGATAAAACGGCGAAAGACCACCAGTTCAACGCGGGAATCGTACTCCATCATCGCCATCTGGAAGGGCTGGGATGGCAGCATATACACCACAGCCGGCAGCCGGTGCGGGGCCTGCACCGCGCGCGCCAGCGCAATCACTTTGGAGGCGCGAATCTCCGTCGCGTTCCGCAGCATGTGGAAGTGGACGAAATCCACCAAACAGCCGCGCTTCAGCATCAGATGGGCGGCGACCGGCGAATCAATGCCGCCGGACAATAACACCGTCACCCGCCCCGCCGTCCCCACCGGTAGCCCGCCGGGACCGGGGAGCCGCTGGGTGAAGAGATACACTTTCTCCGGGTAGACCTGCACGTGCAGCGTGACCGCCGGATCACGCAGGCGAACCGGCGCGCCGATCTCGTCCACGATCCGCGCGCCCAACTCGCAATTGAGGTCCATAGAGGTGACGGGAAAGCGCTTGTCGGCGCGACGCGCCTGCACCCTGAAGCTCGTCTCCGGCGTGATGGCCCGGCGCGCTAAGTGCAGCGCGGCCTCGGTGATGGCCTCCATCTCCTGCGGCACAGCGAGCGCGGGCGCGAAGTAGACGATGCCGAAGACGCCCGCCAGTCGCTGCTCGACGCGCTCCGGCGGCGCCTCGTCCGCGACCTCGACAGCCATGTAGCCCCGGTGCAGCTGTACCTTGACCTGCCCCAAATCACGCAGAGCGACCCGCATGTTGTGGGCCAGACGTTTCTCAAACTGGGGCCGGTTACGCCCCTTCAAACCCAATTCACCGTAGTGTACGATGTAAGTCTGCATAGATTCACGACCTCCTGAGACAAATCATAACACAGTCCACAGACAGGCCAAATGTGATGTGTCAGGCGTCAGAAGATTGAACTGACCCCCCAAAGCTGGATACTTTCCAGGCGATTATTAGTTCAAACTCGAGGGCCAGAACATGCTCCTCGCGCCACTGCGCCTCGAATCCGGCTGGGGTGAGATAGCCCAGCGAAGAATGGATCCGCTTGTGCATATACACGTCATCCAAGAATCTGCCTCTTGCTATTTTAAGTTTTACGAGTAAAATTTTAAAATAACAGCACCTATGTTAAATGGACTTAACATCGGTTAAATGAGTCTACTGAAAAAACTAAGAATTTCACCACGGAGAGCACAGAGATTTTAAACCTAACATTCAGAAAATTAATTTTTTGACAGGCAATGTTCAATATTTTTACACTAAAACTTAATTTTTTCTCAGTGTCCTCTGTGTCTCTGTGGTGAGATGACTTTTTTCAGGGGAGTCTTAAATGAACTTAGAAATGGGATTGTGATTATTCCCTCCGGTTGAGCCATGTTCTTAAGTCCCCCAGAAAATGGGAGGATGGTAGAAAACAGGATAGAACAATGGATATCAAAGCATTTCAATCTGCAGCAGCGGGACGGCTGGTACGCTCTATTGAAGGGCACTGGACATTCGTCCCGCATCCTCTTCCACCGACTATTGAATGGACGCCGGATTTGGTACGTGCGCTCTCTCAAGCCGACCGCGCGATGGGGCGATTGAGTGGCATGGGAGGGATATTCCCCAACCCTCACTTGCTGATTCATCCCTTCCAACAACGGGAAGCGGTTTTCTCTTCTCGTATTGAGGGCACGCAAGCCTCGCTTGCCGACCTTTATAACTATCAACATAGCGAAGATGCGGCTACACGCTCCCCTGAAGATACCGGAGAAGTCGCCAATTACGTCAAGGCACTGGTGTATGGCGTCGAGATGATGCGAGAGGGAAATCCTATCACGTTAAACTTGCTGAAAAAACTTCAAGCCATGCTATTGACAGATGTACGGGGGCAATGGCGCAGTCCGGGAAAATTTAGAAATCAGATAGTCTACATCGGCCCGCCCAATAGCCGCATAGAAGAAGCTACCTTTGTACCGCCTGCTCAGAATGAGATGTTAAAATCTCTCGATCTGTGGGAGCAATATCTGCATCTCCCTTCGAATTTCCCGCCTCTGATTCGGTTAGGACTAATCCATTATCAGTTTGAGGCCATCCACCCATTTCTTGACGGGAATGGGCGTATTGGACGATTGTTGTTAGTCTTGCTCTTAATGAACTGGGATTTGCTCCCACAACCCTTGTTGTACCTGAGTGCATATTTCGAGCACTACCGCAAAGATTACTACGACTTACTGCTCGCTGTCAGTCAGAGCGGGGCATGGGAGTCATGGCTGGTATATTTTCTGCGCGGGGTGACATATCAGAGCCAGGACGCACTCCAGCGCGGACAAGCGTTACTTTCCCTTTATGAACATTACCGGCAGCGTTATCAGACTTTTGGCAAAATCCAGGGAATGGTGGATCTAATCTTCGAGAATCCGTATCACATCACGGCAAAGATAGTGGTCAAGGAATTGAGTGTTTCCAGTCCCACGGCTTATCATTATCTTACCACCCTGGTCGAGGATAACATTCTTCAACAGCGTTCGGATCGGCAAAAGGGGCGTGTGTACGCAGCAGAAGCGGTGAAGCGAATTATCGAAGCACCATTGTCGGAGGTGGCAACATGAGCGATGAACTCGACCATTTCTTCCCGCGCCCCAAGCCGGCCAACACGGCAGTGTTAGGAGCCGTCGTCAGCGGCAGCTTGAGCAAAGGGCTGGAGGTGAAACTGTCACCCGACCGCCTCATCGAGAGACTGGCGGTGGGCCGGTACGTGGTGGTACATGGGCAGACCGGGCGGCGCTTCTTCGGTATGATCACGGACGTGGTGTTGGAAAGCCGCCACCCGGAGGTGGAACAATCCCCACCCGAGGACCCCGATGGCTTCCTGGCCCGCGCCTATCGCGGTATCCTGACCTACGGGCGAATCCACGTCACGCCCATGCTGGTGTTAGATGAGGCCGGTGCGGTGCGCCCGGCCAAGACCGTCCCGGCTCACTTCACCCACGTCTACGACGCCACCCCGGAGGAGGTCGCCGAGATTTTCGGCGACGCCGACGCGCCGGGCTACTTCTACATCGGCGAGCCGCTGGAGATGGAGGGGACGCGCGTCGCGCTGGACTTGCAGCGTTTCGTGGAGCGCTCCAGTGGCATCTTCGGGAAGACCG
>JAUWHU010000496.1 GCA_030605705.1 Thermoflexia bacterium
CCCGATCTCGACCGGCTCTCCTTGCAGCTAGAGGGTCGGATTTTACCCGGCGACTTGCAGATCGTCTGTCATCACCTTCATCAGCGGGCGCGGTCCAAGGGCGTGCAAAGCATCCAATCTCCGTTGTACTTCGAGGTGACCCAGGATAAAGGGGCAGAATGGATCCTCGATCAGCATCTTGAGGGCTTGCTGGATCAAGTGAGCGGGGCGCGGCGCGGATTGGCCAAGAAAATCGTGACCGAGTTGCTGGCTCAAGCAGACGCCGGTTGGATCAAGCCACGGCAACTCTCATTGACACAGGGGGATGGTGAAGCGCTCATCCCCACTTTGGAGGAGATGACGCAAGCCGGGATTTTTGTCTGGCACATGACGGAAGAGACCGAACGCGCGTACGCGTTCGCCAGTTACAGCATTGCCAGCGCCGCCGAGCGTGCTCTGGGGCGCGGGGCACAGAAGAGCATCCAAGCGCGCCGGGAGTTGGTGTATGTCTGGCGCGACTGGCTCGTGCAAGGACAACTGGCCGACGCTCACCAGTTGCAGATCCTGGCGCAGCATCCGCCCACGGATTTCCCGGTCGAACAGGTGTTGGTGGCGTTGCGCTCCGCCGTCGCCGAGCAACTCCCGGTTCAGTCTTGGCTGGAGCGCTTGGAGGGGGATGCGGCCCAGGTGCTGTTGCGGGAGTTGGAGGAGGGCGAGATCACTCGCGGTAACGAGAGGTCAACGCGGCGTCGCCAGGCCGCGCACATCTTAGGGCTTCTGGATACAGATGTCCCGGCTTCTCCTGCCTCAGAAAAATTCGGGCCGCTGACCTGGACGGCGGTGACGCATCCTCAGCAACCAGTACGGGAGACGGCGGTTTTGGCGTTGTTGAGTGCTTACGGTGAGAAGGTCATCCTCCGATTACAGGCGGCCACATCAGCCACGGGCTGGAGCCACCGGCAACAGCGCCAGCGGCTGACTGAGCTCTTCGGCGTGTTGTTGGACGCGAGGCCGGCGCTAGAGGAGTCCATTCGGAAGCGAATCTGGGGCTTGTGGCTGTTGGCCAGAGGGTGGCGCTTTGGACGTCATTTCAAGCGCAACTGGGATTATGTGCTCTTGTTGACAGTTGGTGGGAGCATGACCGCAGCGCTCGGCGTGGCATTGTTGCGAGCCGGATTATCCTTTTGGGCGGACTATCCTGTGGGCCATGTGATTTATAATGCGTTTTCTCAAATGGCGTTTTTGAGTGCAGCACTGACACTCGGACTGCTGCTGGCAGACCTTACCCGCGTCAACTCCGTCACCACGGTAGCGGACGCCGCATCATCCCGTCCGCTCATCCCTGCGTTAGCAGGCGGGACACTTTTGTTCACCCTGACGTATGGGGGGCTGATCAGACTTGAGGGCACAGACAAACCCTTGGTATGGGCGCTGGGCGTGCCGGTTGCTATCGGTCTGAGTTGGGCGATCTCCGGGCACCCCGTCTCCACCTGGCGCCGCTATCTGCGCCGACTGCCGTATGACTTGGTGGTACCGGTTGTCATCGCATCTTTCGTCCAGGCGCTCTTTGAATTCAACCCGGAGTTGGGGGAATCCCTGGCTTACACGTGGCCCGGTCGTCAATACTCTCCCCTTCTTCCTCTATCTGTTTGGCTGTGTGGGATTGGTGACGCGGCGTTGACCGCCTTGGTTATGGCGGGAGGCTTGACGTTGGGACTGTTTTGGTCCTATGAACGCTATCGAACGTGGACTGAGGGAGCGTAAAATATCACTTCCGTCTCTTGCACTCCGTTGGCGCAACGGCTGTCACTTTACAGGGTCAACGTGTGGTTAGAGGATGTAAGCTAACATTTTAAGACACCCGGGAGGTGCATAATGAGTGTGAACTCGAATGAAGGTTGTGGTGGGGTTGTCGTTACGGTGGTTCTCTTGATCCTTGTAGGGCTTTTGATATTTTGGGGAGTGAAGCAATGTCAAGGTCCCGATAAGACACCGTCGCCGTCCTGTCCGGTGGGCGCGGCGGAGCGGACAAAAGGCTGTGACGAGTTCACCGTGCTGTCGCCCAGGGTGGAGAAGGAAGGGGCGGTGTGGACGGACGCCGGGTGGCATCCGCTCTCCGAAGGAGAGACTCTTTCCGTTGCTGGCGAAGGTGAAGCCGAGCTCAACTTCTCAGAATGTTGGCCCGGTCACATGTACGCCTTCCAGAAGAGCAGCGGCGACTTTCGCGTCGAGCAGTGTAGAAAATTTATGTCCGATAGCGGATCGTTCTGGTGTCTCAGCGGCTTCTGGTACGTGAGCTGTGAAGGAGAATACACGCTCCGCACCGGAAGTGCGCAGATCGAAAAGCGGGGTACCATATTGTGGGTGATGTATCTTCCAGAAGACAACCTCACGTTAGTGGTGGTGCTCGAGGGGGAAGTCGAGGTTCGGCCCGTGAAAGACTATCCATCCACGTTAGGGCTTGCGACTACGTTGACCGCCGAGGAATTCTACTTTACGATGCCGGATGCAGAGATGCACGATATCGCAGGCCTCGCGCCACGTACTGTGTACTCTTACGCCGAGTTGGAGCCGCTCGTGGATGAGCTAGGTATTGAGGATTGGATAGGCGCGGCTGTGGAGCAAGCGCAACAGGATGGGTTCTCAGTGTCCATTGATACGTTGTATGAAGATGCGGTTGAGGAAGAAGCAAGGGGTGATAATCTGCCGGGTTACAGCATTTTCAGTGTAGGGGGAGTTTTTGAAGAATCGGAATTCCAAGAGGCCGTCCTATTGGCCGTTGACTGGTCGGAAACCACGTTCGCTGGTGATGTTATCGTAGCTTGGATTGGAAATGAAAAAGTCGACGTGCTTGCAGACTTGGATTATGACCCAGATGCTGCTAGAGCTTTCCTTGAAGAACAAGGCTATGAATCCATCCCTTCCCTCAAGGTTTTTTATGAGGAAGATGAGGAGCTGGCGGAGGTAGCCAGGATGGTCGCAGAGTTCCTGCTAAAAAATCGCTTCGCTGAGAATGTGGAGGTCGAAGAAGAATCACCGGACTATCTGGGGGCGGAACCGGCGATATTCTTGAAACGAATTAGATGACCACCGCCTCACGGACTACGGGGTTTGTCTGGGTGTCTCCCTGGTGAAGGATTGCATGCTGGTTTCTGGATACTGGATTTCTTGATCCGGCGTTGTTGCGTAGGCCGGTGTACCTGCGGTCACCGGACGTTTGGCTTTATGCCACGGCGCGTTCTCAGGCGCGAGATACACAGGAGGCAAAATGACCGCCAATTCTGCAGCTGACGCCATCCGCCGGTCGCCAAGAGGAGCCGGGTTTCTCGTGGGGGGATTACTGCTGGCGTTGGTGGCGGCGGTGATTTTCTGCGGCTGGGTCTTCAACCTGCGGATGCAGCGTTTCTACACGGATTTCATCCACCCGCAGGTCTCTGTCCTGGGCGTGGATGTGGGCGGGCTGACACCGCAAGCGGCGCAGGCGCAGCTGGCGGGGATCGTTATCCCCGGTGATGAGGTTCTCATCCTACGGGATAGCGCGCGCCGCTGGTCGGTTCCCCTGGCGGAAGCGGGGTTGACCCTCGACGCAGAGGCGACGGCGCAGGCCGCGTATGCCGTGGGTCGCAGCGGCGGCACGTTGCGCGAGCAGCTGGCCGCCTGGTTCGCGCCGCGCGAGGTTGCGCCCGTCTTCACCGTGGATTTGGACAAGGCGCGCGTCGTGCTGGAGCAGCTCTCCAACGAGGTCTCCGTGTTGCCCGTGGATGCGGGTATCGGCCTGGAAAACGGCCGGGCGGTCGTTATCCCCGGCAAACC
>JAUWHU010000197.1 GCA_030605705.1 Thermoflexia bacterium
TGACCTCGCTCTCGGCGATCATCTTCCTGGTCACGCCACGTTGGCGCATTATGACAGCGCAGATTCTCAACGAAGCGGAAACCGGTCGCTATGGCAACGCCGCCGCCTACTGTGTTGTGCTGATCGCCATCGTTCTCGCGGCCATTGGCCTGATGTACCGCTTCGTCGGCTCCACGACTGGGGCTGAGCGCTTTATCGAAACGTAACCTGGACAAGCCAGAACCAAGAGGGACATAACCACGGAGAACATGGAGAAGATAGAAAAAATTGATATTTGATTCCCCTGAAAAAAGAGGCTGATTTTAACGCAGAGACGCAGAGGCGCAGAGATTTTTGAAGGCTTCTTCTGAAAAAAACTTTTCTAACCGCAAAGAACGCCAAGAGCGCCAAGGTTTTCAAAGTCTACCCGCAAATTATTTGTGTTTTGGATGAGATTTCACAAGATTCTCAACCTTTCCCTTAATTTTTCTTGGCGTTCTTTGCACCCTCTGCGGTTCAAGTGGTTTTTTCAGTAGACTCATATTTGATTTAAGAAAATTTCACTTCACACGTCAAAAAATTAATTTTCCCGAGGTCAAGTTTAAAATCTCTGCGCTCTCTGTGTCCTCTGTGGTGAAATTCTTGCTCAATGTACAAGAACTTCATTAGTAAAGTATTAACGTGAGGGCGTAGTGGCGACTTCAGTCGCTCTGGCTCCGCTTTGAACAACTAAAATCATTACTACAAGTAGATTGAAATGTCTAAGTGTCTTAAAATATTCGCCATCTATCCAGACCTCCGAGGTCTCCAGTGTAGCACCACGGGCAAGGCATTTTGGAGCCATATTTAGCCTTGTTTTCACATCATTTCGTAGACCTCGGAGGTCTAGAATAACTAAATGTCTAAGTGAGGCTCAAGATTATGGAATCCACAACTCTTGTATTAAACAATCTGGTCAAGACCTTCGGCCGTCAGGGTGAGGTGCTCGCCGTCAACAATCTCAACATCGAAATCCGCCAGGGGGAGTTCGTCACGTTGTTAGGGCCGTCGGGCTGCGGCAAGACGACCACGCTGCGGCTCATCGCCGGCTTCGAGTTCCCCACTTCGGGCCAGATACTTCTCGATGGCGAGTCGCTCAATGACGTGCCCCCCAACAAACGACCTATGGCCATGGTCTTCCAGAACTATGCGCTTTTTCCGCACATGTCGGTGTTCGATAACGTCTCCTACGGCCTCAAGGTCAAGCGGCAAGCTGCGGACTTGATCCGCGAGAGTGTCGAGATCGTGATGCAGCTGATGAACCTGGTGGGGATGGGGGACCGGATGCCGCACCAATTATCGGGGGGGCAGCAACAGCGAGTGGCCCTGGCGCGAGCGCTGGTCATGCAGCCCAAGGTGTTGCTCTTCGACGAGCCGCTCTCCAATCTCGATGCCAAACTGCGAGTGCAGATGCGCATCGAGATCCGTCGCCTGCAACAGCGGTTGGGCATCACCACTGTTTACGTCACCCATGACCAGGCAGAAGCAATGAGCCTCTCTGACCGCATCGCGATCATGCGCGACGGCCAGCTCGAGCAGATCGGCACGCCACGTGAAATCTATCAGCAGCCGGCCTCAATCTTCGTGGCCGATTTCATCGGACGAGCCAACTTCATCGAGAGCTGTGTGCAAAGCTGCACAGACGGACAGCTGACACTCGAGCTGTTCGGCCGGATGCTGACCATCCCGGCCTCTCAGGAAACCTTCTCCACCGGCGAGCCGGTCTACTTAGTCATTCGGCCGGAAGCGGCGCGGGTAAGCCGGCAAGCGGGAAATTACACGGGCGAGGTCAAGCAGGCCGTCTATCTCGGCTCCACCGTGGAATATGAAATCGAGACCCACGACCACTTCGTCTCAGTGGTTGTCTACAACCCACAGCAGGGAGACATCTTTGAGGAAGGCGACCAGGTGTTCCTCGATCTTCCCAGCGTTGCCTTCCACGTGTTGCCACGACAGACCGGCTGAGAGCACGCCTCACCCGGATCCCCTCGCAAACGTCAGTCGCCCAGCACCATGGCGACTGACGTTTTTTGACGCCTGACAATCCCCCATCGCATGTTCAGGGTCTTATTATTTTCGGATTGGATGCACCACAGAGACACAGAGAACACGGAGAAAAAAGTGTCTTCTCAAAAAGTGGGGGCAAATCATAGGGCGTAGCAAAAATCAGCCACGAATTCGTGAGCACTGCCTGCCCACACTGCGCACAATTTCACTAATTTACCTCTCTTTTTCGTGTTAATTCGTGAAATTCGTGGCAGAAAAGAGCAAGACCGGCTCGAGACGCCCCGGAATATTGAGATGATACGCTCCACCGCATGTTGCATGTCTATTGACTTGTCAGACAACTGATTTATAATTGTTGCGGAGGCACAAATGACAGCATCGAACGCCACATATCCCAAAGTTCGTTCGCCGAGGGTCCAGGTTGAAGAAGCGCTCTACGCAATGATCGAGTCGCTGAAAACCGGCGATCAACTTCCACCTGAGCCGGCGTTGGCAAAACAGTTGGGCGTCTCCCGCCCCACGCTCCGTGAAGTGATGCGTACCCTCGTAGAACGCGGCGTCCTGGTGCGGCGCCACGGCGTGGGAACCTTCGTCGCCTCCCGCTTCCCCGTTCTCGAATCCGGCATGGAGATTCTGGAAAGCCTGGCGCGCTTAGCCGAACGCATTGACCTGCAAACGGAGGCGGCTTATCTCGAAGTCGAGGAACGACTGGCGACCCCCATCGAAGTCGCCGGCCTCGAGTTCCCCCAGGGAAGCGAGGTCCCGGTGCTCATCGTCAACCGCGTGATCGCCATCGAGGGTGAACCGGTCGCCGACCTGCGGGACATCGTCCCACTGGAATACCTGACCAAGGAGGGCCTGGGCGAGAACTTCCACGGCTCTGTGTTGGATGTTTTCCTGGAACGGGGGGAACCATTGCTTTCCACCTCCCGCACGGAGATCGTCGCGGAAGCAGCGAATGTTAAGTTTGCGAAGCGTCTGGGTGTCCGCAAAGGCTCCGCTCTCCTGAAGCTGGTGGGCCAGCTGTACAGCTACGACGAAAAGGTGGTGGATTATTCGGTGAGCTACTTCGTGCCGGGACATTTCAAATTTCACGTGATGCGTAGGGTCAATCGCAAATAGGCGAACGGGCGAGGAAGCGAAAAGGCGAGAAAGCGAGAAAGCGAAAAGGCGAGAAGGCGAGGAAGCGAGTAAGCGAACAAGACAAGCCTTAACGTTAGTTTGTCGGCCCGTCCGCAGATTTGCCATTTGCACATTTGCCATTTGCACATTTGCCATTTGCCATTTGCACATTCTAAACTAAACAGGAGGTTTGTACTATGCGTAGTTTTATGGGTCGTGATATTCTGTCTTTGAAGGATTTCGAGCGCAACGAGTTTTTCCGTGTTTTCGAGATTGCCGAGGAATTGGAGCCGATTGCCCGCAACCGGCGCAACGTTGACTTGCTCAAGGATAAGACCATGGTGACGGCGTTCTACCAGCCATCCACCCGCACCCGCCTGGCTCACGAAGCCGCCATGCACCGCCTGGGTGGTCACGTGACCGGTTTTGTGGATGCCAAGATGACCCGCGCGGGCGACTGGTATCAGGAGTCCATCAAGGACACTGTTAAGATGTTGGAGTGCTACGGCGACGTGATCGTCATGCGCCACTTCCAGCAGGGTGCGCCGCACGAGGCCGCTAAATGGGCCAGCATTCCTATTATCAACGGTGGCGACGGCTGGGGCGAGCACCCCACCCAGATCCTGACCGATCTCTACACCGTGCTCCGCGAGAAGGGTCGTATTGATGGGCTACGCTGGCTGGCCGTCGGCGATATGCGGATGCGCACCATGCACTCCCTCGCCTACGCCCTCACCCAGTTTGACTGCCCCATCACCTTCGTCTCACCACCAGATATGTCATTGACAGAGGAAATGAAGGCCGATCTCGACAAGTACAGCCTGGATTACCAGGAGGCCGACCACGTGGAGAAGGCCATTGCCGACGCGGATGTGATCTTAGTCGAGCCGGTGGTGCAGCCGGACTACACTCAGGCCCGTCAGGAAGCCGGCGAGCACGGTCTGACCCCCGCCAACTACAAGATCACCCGCGATTTGCTCTTCAACAAAGCCAAGTCCGACGCCATCCTGTTGCACTCACTGCCGCGTATGGATGAGATTCCCGCCGATGTGGACATCACCAAGTGGTCCCGCTACTGGCAGGAGGCCTTCAACGGTGTCGTGATGCGCATGGCGTTGTTGGCGCTGGTCTTGGGGGCGATGGAGTAAACCCTGACCTGGACAAGCCAGAACCAAGAGGGACATAACCACGGAGAACACGGAGAAGAAAACAGTAAATCCAGAACTCCGTGCCCTCCGTGGTGAAATTCTTGCTCAATGTACAAAAATTTCACTGGCAAGGTACTAATGCGTGTTCTGTATTTTCCTATACCACGCAACGGAATACGCAATAAATGAGGTGTTAAACTTATGATTACAAACTTACGTGGCCGTGACTTGATCTGCGATCTCGACTTCACCAAGGAAGAGGTTGAGACTGTTCTGGACGTGGCCTGGGACCTCAAGCGCAAGCGCGCGTTGGGCGAGCCTCATCCGCTGCTGCGCGACAAGGTTCTCGGCATGTTGTTCTTCTTCAGCAGCACCCGCACCCGCTGTTCCTTTGAGGCGGGGATGGCGCAGCTCGGTGGGCACGGCGCGTTCATTGACTCGCGCACGACTCAGGTATCCCACGGCGATACTGCCAGGGAGATCGGCGAAATCCTGGGGCGCTACTTCGACGGCATCGCCATCCGCCAATGCGATTGGAATTACGGCAATAAGTACCTCAACTGGGTCGCCGAGGCCTCCCGCTCGCCCGTGCTCAACATGCAGTGCGATAAGTACCACCCGCACCAGTGTCTGGCCGACCTGATGACCATCCAGGAAAAAAAGGGGAAGAACCTGCGCGGCAAGAAGATCGTCGTTTCCTGGGCTTACGCTTCCTCCTACCTCAAGCCGATGTCCGTCCCGCAATCGTTAATTTTGCAGATGCCGCGCTTTGGCATGGATGTGACGCTCAGCTATCCCGAAGAATTCCTGCTGATGCCCGACATCATGGAGATGGCCGAGGAGCAGGCCCGCAAGTACGGTGCCAAATTCGAGGTAGTACACGATATGGAAGCCGGCTTCGCGGATGCCGACGTGGTTTACGCCAAGTCCTGGGGGCCGATGATGACGACCACCGACCCCGTCGCAGGTAAAGCGTTGCAGGATAAGTACAAGTCCTGGATCACCGATGCGCGCAAGATGGCCCTGGCGAAACCTGACGCCATCTACATGCACCCGCTGCCCGCCGACCGCGATATCGAAGTCACCAGCGAGGTCATGGATGGCCCGCAGTCCGTTGTCTTCGACCAGGCCGAAAACCGCCTCCACGCGCAGAAAGGCGTGCTGGCGCTGACGATGTGGTAAGACCAAGTTAAAAAGTTGAACGTTGAAAGTTGCAAGTTGATGTCCTCGACGAACTTTTAACGTTTAACTTTAAACTTTTAACCTGAGTTAAGGAGTACACTATGACCAAACGAAAATCCGCAGTGGTTGCCATTGGCGGCAACTCACTGATCAAGGACAAGCAACACCAGACGGTGCAAGACCAGTACCTGGCCGCGAAGGAAACCGCGCACCACATCGCCGATATGATCGAGCAGGGA
>JAUWHU010000238.1 GCA_030605705.1 Thermoflexia bacterium
TTTTCGACTTGATGGTTGTCAGTGTCTATATCTTTCGTGTCGGTTGACATTTCTATTCCTTGTTTATACTGAGCGCATTTTGATTTTGTGAATTTCCCTGTACCTGTCGGTTCAGGACAGGTGCCGGACAGGTACAGGGTCTCTGTGGTGAGGATGACAGATGACGAATCACTCATTTGTTCATTTGCTCATTTGTCATTCTCCTCATTCTCTTCATTCGCCTGACGTGAACGTCTCCCCCACCTGGCGGATGAGTGACGGAATCTCCTCGCCGCCCACCGCCCGCGCGCGCAACACGTACAACCAGTAGTCCGCCCCCTGCACCACCCACGCCTCGGACGGGCCGCCCTCCGAGCCACGCCACTTCTCGTGGAACAGGAACGCCGTCCGGCCCTGCCATTCCGTTTCCACCACATCCAACACGTGCGGAGGGGCGTCCGGGTCGTGAGTGGCCTCTAACATCACGAAGGCATTGTTGAACAGCAGCGGTTCCGTCGGGCCGGGTGCCCACCACAGGGCGAGTTCGCCCGCTTCGTAGCGCCAGACCCGCCCGCCGGCCCAGGCATCCCCCTGCGCCGTGACCTCCACAAAATCCTGGGGCACGCGCAGAGTCGCAGCAGCGGGAAGCACTTCAGTCAGGTCGTGGAGACGCAACGGGGCGGGATGGAAAAACCGCTCCCAATCGCCCGTCACGTCCAGCGGGGAGTTCACGGCGATCACCAGCTGCCATTCGCCTGCCGGTGGATCAAGGGACAGCTGCAACGGCTCGGCGGCGACGTAGAGATTTCCCCCTTGAGGCTCCAGGATGAAACGCTCGTAGATTGCCCCGTCAGGGGCCAGCACCCCCGCGCTCACCATCGCCTCCATGTCAACGCCCGGTGGCGGGACCAGTTCCACGGCGATGGGCTTGGGGGGCAGAAGCGGCATCACAGGTCGCGGCCAACGGATGGTGAGAGCCAGCGGCGGGATCGGTGTGGCGGTCGGCGTGGGGGAAGGCGTCAGCGTGGGTGAGGGCGTGAAGGTAGGCACGGGAGTGCTCGCCGGCGGCAACGTCTCCGTGGGCGTGCAGGCAGAAAAACACAGTAACGCCGCAAATAGGCAAATGGCAAATTTGCAAATCGGCAAATGGCAGACCATGATTCTCCGGGGAGTTCCCCACAGCAGCGGATAAAGTTGTCGTCTCATGGCGTTATCATAGCACAGGGCGCGAAAGAGGGCAATCGAGTGGAGAATGAAGAATGAAGAATGAAGAATAGAGAATGAAGAATGGAGAATAGAGAGTGGAGATGGGCAGGCAGTGCCCGCCGTAGTGGGGGCGCGTGGAGCCGCCCGCGCTTTCCCCCTTAGCGTATGTACCCCCGCACTGTGACCTCACCAGCGCGCCAGTCAGCCTCGGTGAAGCGCACGGGCAGCGAGTCGGCGCGGCGTATCTGCCGCTGAAGCTCGGTTTCCAGCGCCTGACGGATGGATTCCGGCATGGGTAGGCTGAGCGCCAAGATTTTGACCTGCGGCAAACCATCTTCCAACGTGATGCGTGTTTTGATGCCGACATGGACCCGCAGCCCGGCAATGGTAGCATCACCCCCGCCGCCGACATCCTCCGGCGTGATCTCCACATGAGGATGGGCAAAGGGAATCTGCGGGTAGCGCTGCAAATACCAGGTGATGGTCTGCTCGGCCTCCAGCTCGGTGAGCGTGATCTCCCACGTCTCGCCGGAGTGTTCGCCGGAATGGATGTAAGCAAGCAGGTCCACTATCTCTGGGTCACAGAGCGGCTCGACGATGTACGGTTCCACCGACGCCGAAAGCAATCGCCCCCAGGTGAAGAGATTAGCGGCGACTAAAATCACAGCGATAAGGGAGTTCATGCTCAGTTTGCGGATACGAAGTTTCATGCGAGCCTCATTTCACGAATGAACGAACAGCATAATTTTGCCCGTAGTAACGACTTTAGTCGTTTTACTGTATCTTCTCAATATTTGGGGGGAGCTCGGGCCGGTCTCCTGACCGTGCCCGTCTGGGCTTCGGTCGGCGTAGTTTGGGGCGGAAGGCCCCAATGAGACCGGCCACAGCTACGCGACACGGAGGGCACAGAGTTTTTTTATTTTTTTCTCTGTGTTCTCTGTGTCTCTGTGGTGAGATGACTTTTTTCGGTAGACTCATGTTGTTCGTTCATTCGTGAAATGAGGGTCGCATGAAACTTCGTATCCGCAAACCGGGCATGAACTCTCTTATCGCTGTGATTTTAGTCGTCGCCAATCTCTTCACCTGGGGACGATTGCTTTCGGCGTCGGTGGAACCGTACATCGTTGAGCCGCTATGTGACCCAGAGATAGTAGAATTGCTCGCTTACATCCATTCCGGCGAACACTCCGGCGAGACGTGGGAGATCACGCTCACCGAGCTGGAGGCCGAGCAGACCATCACCTGGTATTTGCAGCGTTACCCGCAGATTCCCTTTGCCCATCCTCACGTGGAGATCACGCCGGAGGACGTCGGCGGTGGGGGTGATGCTACCATCGCCGGGCTGCGGGTCCATGTCGGCATCAAAACGCGCATCACGTTGGAAGACGGTTTGCCGCAGGTCAAAATCTTAGAACTCAGCTTGCCTATGCCGGAATCCATCCGCCAGGCGCTGGAAACCGAACTTCAGCGGCAGATACGCCGCGCCGACTCGCTGCCCGTGCGCTTCACCGAGGCTGACTGGCGCGCTGGTGAGGTCACGGTGCG
>JAUWHU010000549.1 GCA_030605705.1 Thermoflexia bacterium
TCAGGAGACCGGCCCGAGCTCCCCCCAAATATTGAGAAGATATGATAACGGGCACGGGCGACCACAAGGGTACGCCCCTACCATTATACCCCGGATATTTGTTTTGTGCCTGAATCGTGATATGCTCAGTGTCAGTGAGAGACGGATCAACACAGGGTGTAGGTGAAAAGAACATGCAGAAGAAAATTTCAGTTCCCAAGAAGATGCGGGCCAGGTACGACGAAATCGTGAAACTGACTGACGATTTTTGTCAGGCGCATTTGAACGACGAGTATGCCGAATTATGTCGTGAGATGACCGCCAAACTCAGTCGGAAAAGACCTTCGCCGTTGGAGAGGAGCCGCGTCAAAAGTTGGGCTGCTGCCATCATTTACACGATTGGGCGGATCAATTTCCTGTTCGATAAAACCCAAACGCCGCACTTGGAGGCGCGACAGCTCTGCCAGTTGATAGGAGTCGGTCAAGGCACGGCCAGCGGCAAGTCAACCGAGATCATGCGGATGTTCAACCTGACGCAGTTCCACCCCGATTGGACGTTGCCGAGTCAGATGGATGGAAACCCCTTGGCCTGGATGATCTCGGTCAACGGATTCATCATAGACGCGCGCAGTGCTTCCCGCGAGATACAGGAAGAAGCGTTCCGCCTGGGACTGATCCCCTACCTACCCGATTAGGCCATTTTCCATTCTCAACCTTGACTCCCCTGAAAAAACTCCGAATTGGTGGATTCAATAGGGACAACGCCCCACTTTCGCTCCGAAAACGGTCAAATTTAGGGACGGTATCACTAAAAATGGCACTTTTTCGCCTGTCTTCCCCCACCAGCGAGGGGCGAATGACCTTTTTTCAGTGGAGTCAATCTTCAACTTTTAACTTTCAACTTCTAACTTCTAACTTCTAACTTCTAACTTTCAACTCTTAATTCTCAATGGTGACATATGTCCGCTAACCAATTCCTGACATTGTTAGAAACAGCCCCTCTCCCCTTGCTCCGCGATGGGGCGATGGGCACGATGCTCCACGCACGGGGCGTGGCGTTCACCGAGTGTTTCGACTCCTTGAACCTGACCCGGCCCGCGCTGGTGGCAGAGATCCACCATGCCTACATCGAAGCCGGCGCGCAGATCATCCAGACCAACACCTTCGGCGCGAACCGCTACAAGCTGGCCGAGCACGGCCTGGCGGAGCAGGCGGCGGAACTCAACCGCGCGGGGGTGGAGCTGGCCCGCCGCGTGGTGTCCGGCTCTTTCAAAGAGGTGCTCATCGCGGGGGATGTCGGGCCGTTAGGCGTGCGGCTGGCACCCTTCGGACGGGTACACGCCGAACAAGCGCAGGAGGCTTTCGCTGAGCAGATCGCGGCGCTGGTCGCCGCCGGGGTGGATCTCATCTCGCTGGAGACCTTCGCCGATCTCTACGAACTCCGCGCGGCTGTGGCAGCAGCCCGCCAGGTGTGCGACCTGCCGGTGGTCGCCTCCATGACCTTCACGCGGGATGACTGCACTTTGCTGGGTGACAGCCCCGAAAAAACCGCGCTCAGCCTCCAGGAGACCGGCGCCGACTTGCTCGGCGTCAATTGCTCCGGCGGCCCTACGCAGATCATGCGCATTCTCCGGCGGATGCAGCAAGCCGTGCCCACTGCCCGCTTCAGCGCCGTCGCTAACGCCGGCTGGCCGGAGCGGATGGCCGGGCGGATCATGTACTCGGCCACGCCGGACTACTTCGCTGAGTACGCGCTGGCCTTCCGGCAGGTAGGAGCTGCGCTCATCGGCGGCTGCTGCGGGACGACGCCGGCCCACATCGCCGCGATGCGCGCCGCCTTAGATGCCCCGCCCGGTCCCGAGCCGGAGCCGGAGGCGCTGAGATACGTCCCCACCGAGATTCCCGTCGCTCCGGAGGCGCAGCCCACGCAACTGGCGCAGAAACTGGCTGCCGGCAAGTTCATCATCTCCGTGGAAATAGACCCGCCGCACACCATCTCCAGCCACAAGCTGCTGGCCGGAGCCAGCCTGCTGGCCGAGGTGGGCGCCGACGTCATCAACGTGGCCGATAGCCCCATGGCGCGGATGCGGATGAGTCCCTGGGCCGTCTGCCACCTCATCCAGGAGGAAGTGGGCCTGGAAACGGTGCTGCACTTCCCCACGCGCGGGCGCAACATCCTGCGAGTGCAGGGGGACCTGCTGGCATCGCACACCTTAGGCATTCGCAACGTCTTTGTCGTGATGGGGGACCCAACGTCCATTGGCGATTACCCGGAGGCGATGGACAACTACGACCTGGTTCCCTCAGGCCTGATCAAACTGATCAAGCAACAGCTCAACACCGGGGTGGATCATGCCGGGACGGACATCGGACAGCCCACGGCCTTCGTCGTCGGCGGCGCGCTTAACCTTCTGGCTTCAAACCCAGAGCGTGAGATGCGGGTGCTGCGGCGCAAAGTCCGCGCCGGCGTTGACTTCCTGCTGACGCAGCCGATCTATCAACCGGAACAGGCTCACGCTTTCTTAGAACGCTACGCGGCAAAGTACGGCCCGTTGACGGTACCGGTGCTGGTGGGCATCCTGCCGCTCTACGGCGCGCGCCACGCGCGCTTCCTGCACAACGAGGTCCCCGGCATCAACATCAGCCCTGACATCTTCGCGCGTCTGGAGCGGGCGGGGAAAAACTCGCCCGCCGAGGGGGTGCAGATCGCGCGGGAACTCATCGCGCAGCTGCGCCCGTGGGCCTCGGGGATTTACTTGATGCCGGCCTTCAACCGCTACGACCTGGCTGCGGAGATCGTGGAGAATGTGCGAATGAAGAATGATGAATGAGGAATGAGGAATGATGGTGGTGAGATTCTTAGTTTTTTCCCTAACCTGGACAAGCCAGAACCAAGAGGGACATAACCACGGAGAACATCAACGACCATGAGGTCTTATGACCGATGGCGGAGAAGAAAACAGTAAATCCAGAACTCTGTGTTGTGGGCACTGCCTGCCCACACTGCGCTCCGTGCCCTCCGTGGTGAATTTTTTGTTCTTTGTGCCAGGATTTGATTGATAAAATACTAAAGTCAGAAATGACGGAAAAGGAGGCGATATGAGTAAGTGTACTCCAGCGACGTCCGAAGTTGGTACAGAGGAATGCCATCCCCTGAGATGGTTAGGACTGGCGGTGGTGTTGGCCGGCTGGGTCGCGTGGCGTGTGTGGCAACGAACCTGCCGGCGACCGGCTCTGCCGCCGCCAGCATCGCAGCCGGTGGAAATACCTCTGACGCCCATCGCCTCCGCCGATGACCTGACGCGCATTGAGGGCATCGGTCCCACGGTCGCTGCGCTGCTTGAGACAGCCGGCATCACGACGTTCGCCCAACTGGCCGTGACCGAGGTCACGCAGTTGAAGAGTCGCCTCCGGGCGGCGCGGCTGCCCTTCATGGACCCCACCACCTGGCCCCAACAGGCTGGCCTGGCGGCGGCAGGTGACTGGGAGAGGCTCGCTGCCCTGCAGGAAGAGCTCAAAGGTGGACGGCGAGCCTGACCGGAGGGTGGGGGACCGTAGTGGCGACTTCAGTCGCTAGCTGTGGCCGGTCTCCTTACCGAGACACAGACGGGGGAAGATCATCTGGGGGAAGATCATCTATGGTAGGTATGGGCGTTCACATTGCCATCATCCGCGACGGGCGGGTGGTGCTGACCAAACGTGAGGATTTCGAAGTCTGGTGCCTTCCCGGCGGCGGCGTGGATTCCGGCGAATCTGTGGCCCTGGCGGCCATCCGGGAGGCCCGCGAAGAAACCGGGCTGGAGGTTCGTTTGACGCGGCTGGTAGGCATCTACTCCAAACCGCAATGGAGCGACCACGATCTGCTCTTCGCTGCCGAGCCGGTGGGCGGCGAGCTCGTATCCACATCCGCAGAAGTGGTGGACATCGGCTACTTTGCTCCCTCGGCGTGGCCCGAACCGCTGATCCCCTGGCACCGGCAACGCTTGCAAGATGCGTTGAGCGCAGAACACGGCGCTCTGGCCTGCTCCCAGGACGTGCCGGTGATTTTCCCCCCGGAACTCTCGCGCCGGGAGCTCTACGCCCTGCGCGACCGGTCGGGCCTGTCGCGGCAGGAATTTTTCCTGCGGCTCATGGGGTCGTTGGAGATTATCCATTGCACCGTGGAGGTTGGCTCTGATGGTTGCTCCTGATCTTGGAGAACACTCGTGAATCAATAGTGTTCCCCTTGAGTGTTGGTAACCCTGGAGGCAGCAATTTGAACCGCCAAGACGCGAAGGGCGCGAAGAAACATCAGGAAACTTGGCGTTGTGTGTACTGCCTGCCCACACTGCGCTCCGTGTCCTCCGTGGTGAAATTCTTGCTCAATGTACAAAAATTTCATTGGCAAAATACTAAAAACGAACTGACTGAAAGGAGTACCAGATGGACTTCGAGAAACTTGGCTCATTTTATCTCGGCAAGGAATATGACGTAGCGAAGAAGAAACTAACCGACCGTTTCTTGATGTACGATGCCCGCGACTTGACGACGCACGCGGTCTGCGTTGGCATGACCGGCAGTGGCAAGACCGGCCTGTGCATTGACCTGCTGGAAGAAGCCGCCATTGATAACGTGCCGGCGATCATCATTGACCCCAAGGGCGACATCACCAACCTGCTGCTCACTTTCCCCGACCTGAATCCTGGCGATTTCCGCCCCTGGATCAACGTGGATGACGCCCGGCGCAAGGGGTTGAGCGAGGATGAATTCGCCGCCAAACAAGCGGAACTGTGGCGCAAGGGTCTGGCTTCGTGGGGGGAGGACGGCGCGCGGATCCGTATGTTGCGCGAGTCGGCGGACTTGGTCATCTACACGCCCGGCAGCGACGCGGGCATCCCCGTCTCCATCCTGCAATCCTTCGCCGCCCCGCCGCTGAGCTGGGACACGGAGGCGGAACTGCTCCGCGAGCGCGTCCAGGGAACCGTGAGCGCGCTGCTGGGCCTTATTGGTGTGGACGCCGATCCCGTGCGCTCCCGCGAGCACATCCTGCTCGCCAACCTCTTTGAGCACTTCTGGCGGCGAGGTGAGGACCTCGATCTCCCGAAGTTGATCCTCGCCATCCAGACGCCGCCCATCCGCCAGCTCGGTGTTTTCGACATTGACACTTTCTTCCCGCAGAAGGAGCGCTTCGGCCTGGCGATTGCTCTCAACAACATCATCGCTGCGCCCTCGTTCCAGAGCTGGCTGCAAGGACAGCCGCTGGACATCGCCGGTTTCCTCGGCACGCCGGAGGGCAAACCCCGTCACTCCATCTTCTACATCGCTCATCTCAGCGACGCGGAGCGCATGTTCTTCGTCACCATGCTGCTCAACCAGCTCGTCACCTGGATGCGCACGCAGGCGGGCACGACCAGCCTCCGCGCATTGTTCTACATTGACGAGGTCTTTGGCTATTTCCCCCCCGTCGCCAACCCGCCCAGCAAAAAGCCGCTGTTGACGCTGATGAAGCAGGCGCGGGCCTTCGGTCTCGGCGTGGTCCTCACCACCCAGAACCCGGCGGATCTGGACTACAAGGGGCTGACCAATGCCGGCACGTGGTTCATCGGTCGCTTGCAGACGGAACGCGATAAGGACCGGCTCCTGGAGGGATTGGAGAGCGCGTCGGCGCAGGCCGGTGCGGCCCTCAACCGCAAGCAGCTGGGTGAGATCATGAGTGATTTGGGGAAGCGGGTCTTTTTGCTGCACAACGTTCACGAACCTGCGCCTGTTACTTTCCAGACGCGCTGGGCGATGAGCTATCTGCGCGGCCCGTTGACCCGCCCGCAGGTGCGGACCCTGATGCGTGGACGCGCACCCGATACGCCGGTGGTTGCACCGCAGAAGCTAACGCCATCTTCTCTCGAAGCCCGTGGGGGGACGGTGGCAGCTTCCGCCGCGCCACCCTCACAGCCATCGCCGGCCCCTGAACCCGTCAGCCCGTATCCCACCGCGCCTCCCACGTTGCCGGCGGCTATCCAGCAGGTCTACCTACCTACCCGCATAGGCAGCTCATCCGCCGAGAAGGAAATCACGGAGCGCGCCCGCGAGCGGATCGAAGTGCGGGAGCGTCACCTGCTCTACATCCCCGCCCTGCTGGGCATGGGACGGGTTCATTTCGTGAAGAAAACCCGCGCGCTCAACGTGAACGAGGCGGAGGATTTCACTCTGCTGGCGCAGCCGCCACGGGGCGTCGGCGTGGTGCGCTGGGAGCAGGCCCAGGAGCCGGAGTTGACCCCGCGCGATTTGCTGGATCGCCCGGAGCCGGAGGCTTA
>JAUWHU010000356.1 GCA_030605705.1 Thermoflexia bacterium
GTTCAAGGAAACGACAGGTGCGCCGCCGGTCAACGTCAAGTGCATCTTCGAGGGGGAGGAGGAGATCGGCAGCCCTAACCTCACCCCCTTCATCAGCGCACACCAGGATTTGCTGGCCGCGGATATCGCCGTGATCTCCGATTCGCACATCTTGGGCAAGGACATCCCCGCGATTGTGTACGCCCTGCGCGGCCTGTCCTACGTCGAAGTGGAGGTGACCGGCCCGGCAGGCGATCTGCACTCCGGCATCTACGGCGGAGCGGTGCATAACCCCATCAACGCGCTCTGCGCCCTGATCGCCGGCCTGCATGATGAGCACGGGCGCATCATCATTCCCGGTTTCTACGCCCAGGTGCGTGACCTGAGCACAGAGGAGCGCGCCGAACTGGCGGAAATCCCCTTCGACCGGGCGGCGTGGCTGGAGGAGGCCGGCATCCAGGCGGATTGGGGCGATCCCGACTACACGATCATCGAACGTACCTCGTCGCGCCCCACGCTGGACGTCAACGGCATCTGGGGCGGCTACATCCAGCCCGGCGCCAAGACCGTGTTGCCGAGCAAAGCCTACGCCAAAATCTCCATGCGCTTGGTGCCGGATCAGGAACCGGATGAGATCGCCCGGTTGATCTCGGAACACCTCCAGAAGATCGCGCCGCCCACCGTGAGCGTCGCGGTGCGCAACCTGCACGGCGGGGATGCGGCCGTCGTCCGCCGTGACAGCCCGGCCATGAAAGCCGCGTTCGCTGCTTATGCGGCGGGCTTTGGGGTAGAGCCGGTGTTCATGCGTGAAGGTGGTTCCATCCCGGTAGTGGCGACTTTCCAGAAAGTACTGGGCATCGAGACGATTCTCATGGGTTTCGGCTTGCCCGACGACAACCTGCACGCCCCCAATGAGAAATTGCACCTGCCCAATTTCTACAAAGGCATTGAGACCGTGATCCACTTCCTGGAGCACCTGGCCCACTCCAGTTCGTAATTCACCTATTCACCATTCTCCATTCACTATTCATTATTCACCATTCTCCATTCTGTAGGAGGAGACACTATGAAAATCTTGGTCACAGGAGGCGCGGGATACATCGGCAGTGTCGTCGCGCAGCAATTGTTAGCCACCGGACACGAAGTCACAGTCTACGATAGTTTGGTGAAGGGCTACCGGGCCGCCGTCCCGCAGGGGGCGCGCTTCATCCAGGGGGATATTTTGGATCGCGCGGCGTTGGACGCGGCGTTGGAGGCAGAATCTTACGACGCGGTGATGCACTTCGCGGCCTTCATCGAGGCCGGGGAATCCATGCAGAAGCCGGGGCGCTTCTTTCGCAACAACGTGATGGGGAGCATGACTCTGATTGAGGCAGCTGTGGCGCACGGGGTGCCGCGCTTCGTCTTCTCTTCGTCGGCGGGAGTCTACGCCAGCAAAGATACGCCGCTCACCGAGGACGACCCCCTCGGCCCGGCCAGCGTCTATGGGCAGACCAAGCAGATGATCGAAGAGACGCTGTTCTGGTACCGGCGCATCCACGGCCTGCGCTACGTCGCGCTGCGTTACTTCAACGCGGCGGGGGCCGTGGAAGAGCGCGGCGAGGCGCACCGGCCGGAGACACATCTCATCCCCCTGGTGCTGCAGGTGGCCTTGGGGCAACGGGAGCGCATCGCCATCTACGGCGACGATTATCCCACGCCCGACGGCTCCTGCATCCGCGACTACATCCACATCTTAGACCTGGCCTCGGCCCACGTGTTGGCATTGGAGGCGTTGGACGAACGCCCGGAGATGCTCTACAACTTAGGCAACGGCACCGGCTACTCGGTGAAAGAAGTCATCGCGGCGGCCCGCGCTGTCACCGGACACCCAATTCCCGCAACAGTCGCCCCGCGCCGGCCCGGTGACGCGGCGGCTTTAGTCGCCGACGCTTCCCGCATCCGCCGGGATTTAGGGTGGTCGCCGCAGTATCCCGACCTGCGCGATATCGTCGCGAGCGCGTGGCGCTGGCATCAGACGCATCCGCGCGGATACAGGTAGGGTTGCGAGTTACAAGTTACAAGTTGAAAGCTGAAAGTAGCCGCGATTTCTATATCGCGCTCTGGACTAACTTTCAACTTTTTTCCTCGAATCAACGGCGGAGGTGTCCAATGCGACGGTTTCCCCTCCTGCTTTACCGGATTCAGCGCTGGCGTTGGTCGCTGAGCCATCCGCTCACCGTTGGAGTCCGCCTGCTCCCCATCCAGGGAGAGACCATTCTCCTGGTGCGCCACACTTACCAGAACCACTGGTACATCCCCGGCGGTGGCGTTCGCAAGCGCGAGACGTTGGAGGAGGCCCTCCGCCGTGAGGCGCAGGAGGAGTTAGGGGCAACCTTAGGCGATTTGGAGCTGTTTGGAGTGTACACTAACTTCTACGAGGGGAAAAGTGACCACGTGATCGTTTTCCTCTGCACGGCATTTTCCCTCACCGGGCAGACGGACCGGGAGATTGAGCGTTTTACCCATTTCCCTCTGGATCAACTACCTGTAGACCTCTCACCGGGCACCCGCCGCCGGGTGGTGGAATACCTGGCGGGTGATTTCCCGAACTTCGGAGTATGGTAGAGGATACTGTGGCAGGCGACCAAATAACGCCTTCGCTAACTCGTCCAGTTCCGCATCGCTTAAGTCAGTCCGCTTCCCCAGTCGCTGGATACGGCGCGCTCACACCCGCACGTGCATATTGCCGTAGACGATCCACTTGTAGGTGGTCAGAGCTTCCAGGCCCATCGGGCCGCGCGCGTGGAGCTTCTGCGTGCTGATGGCGACTTCGGCCCCCAGGCCAAACTGCCCGCCATCGTTGAGGCGGGTGCTGGCATTGACGAACACCGCCGCCGAGTCAATCTCGTTGACGAAGCGGGTGGCGTGGCGCCAGTCGTTGGTCAAAATGCCATCGGAGTGGCCGGTGCTGTGCGCCTGGATGTGCGCGATAGCCTCATCCAGGCCCGCCGCCACCTTCACGCCGAGCACCAGCGACAGCCACTCCTGGTCGAAGTCTCCAGGACCAGCCCCGATGACGACTGCCCCACCCTCGTGACCGCGCAGGATCGCCAGCGCGACCTGGATCACCTTGACCAGCGCGAGATTGCTGCGCCGCGACTCACTACCGCCGCGCAGGATGACGGCATTCCCGGTTTTCAGGCACAGAGTGGCGATGTCAATGGTGACATTCGGGCGAGCTTCGTAGATGACGCCCAACACGCCGATGGGGATGCGACGGCGGCTCAAACGAATGCCGTTAGGCAAGACGCGGCTCTCGATCTCCGTGCCGACGGGGTCGGGCAGCGATGCGATGCGGCGCGTGTCCGCCGCCAGGTTGGCAATCCGCTCCTCCGTGAGCGACAAACGGTCTAACAGCGCGTCACTCAATCCTTTCGCCCGTCCACTGGCAACGTCCAGGGTATTTTGCTCAAGAATGGCGGACGCCTGGCTCTCCAATTCGCCGGCGATAGCCAACAGCGCAGCGTCTTTCTGCCGGGTGGTCAGGATAGCCAGCCGCCGGTCATGGCGTCGCCTGCCCTAAGGCAAGCCCGTGAGGGCTATGCCGAGGGCAGTAGCGCGCGCCGAAGCTTGCCCTGAGTCCTGCCCTGAGCCTGTCGAAGGGCTGTCAAAGGATAGTACAGGCGGCTTTTTTGTATCTTCTCAATAATCCGGGGCGTCTCGAACCGGTCTTGCTCTTTTCTGCCACTAATTACACGAATTTCACTAATTTTCCTCTCTTTTTCGTGTTAATTCGTGAAATTCGTGGCTGGTTTTTGCTGTGCCCCATGATTTGCCCCCACTTTTTGAGAAGATACATCTCTGTGCTCTCTGTGTCCTCTGTGGTGAAATTCTTAGTTTTTTCAGTAGACTCAATCCTCCTGTTTCATTGTTCAGTTCCTTTAGAAAAACCCTTAACCCGCCCGGCTACTTACGAGGGTATCGAGCTTCCACTCGTAGGGAGAATTGTCTGGCCGGGACGACCGGTCTCTACGGTGCCTCAAGCGACACTTCAACCTGCACAACAGCACCATTAGAGTGTGGCAGGTAGAACGCTGCACTCGTGGCGAGCAGCTTGCCCTCCGCGCCCAGGTGTACCAGCCAGCGAAACGGGCCGGTATCAAAGTCAGCCGGAGCGACCCACCATATCTTCTGGCCCACAACTTCCCCATCTGCGCCGATCACAACGCTATCCAACTCTCCCTGCCAACCTTCGACGGTGTGCCAATCACCCCAGGCGTCCTGCCATTGGACGACGGTTCGTGGTTTTTGCCAGTGGATGCCGGCCCAGGGCCACGTTGAGGGGAAGTGGGCGTTTAGTTCAAGCCGCGCACCGACGGGTGCAGGCTGGGGCGTGGGCAGGGGCGTGGATGTGGGTAAGGGCGTGGGACGCGGCGGCAAATCCGCCAGCGCGGGCTGCGTTGGCGCTGCGAGGGCCAGCAGGATGGCGACGCCGGCCAGGGCGAGAATCAACCAGACAATTGCTATGCGCGACCGAGGGATCATCTCGACAACTCCTTCTTGCGTATGAACCGCCGGCGCGGCAATTCGCCATACCCGGCGGGCGGGCGGCCAGACACGCCCGGCGCTTCCATCAGCGACTCGCCCGCGCCGGTCTCTGCCACCTCCACCGGCCCGGCGATGTTGTTGTACGTTCCGCCCACGATCTCGTGCTTTTCCAATACCCCGCCGTAGGTCGTCTCCGCGTTGGCGGAATCCACCTGGACGTAAACCGGCAGGCCGGCGGTCAGCGGCCAGTTGGCCTGGCTGTACTCCGGCCAGTAGTAGGCATCCCCCACGGTCAGGGTGAGACTCTCCCCCGGCTGGAGCGGCGTCGTGACACCCCACACCAACCCTTGCGACGCGAGGTCGTTCCAGACCTGGTTCACGTGGGTGGGAGCGGGATCGGGGAAGATGTAGGCCTCCACCCAGAAGGCGTTGGTGACGGGGGCGTCGCCCTGGTTCTGGATGACCACCTCCACTCTTTCAGGGACGGCGATGAGGCGTTCCACCACTAAGTCGGGGGCGGCGACAGCGGCCCTGGCGACCAATGGCAGATACGTCTGCCAGCGCAGCGGCGAGATGACCTCCACCGCGAATGGCCCTGCCGTGGTCACATTTCCGGCCAGATCGCTGGTGCCGACCCACAGGCGGTAAGTTCCGGCAGAGATGGGATGCAGGTCGTAACGCCAATTGTCCCCCGTCGAGATGACCGGCTCGCGGTGGAACTCACCCAGCGGCATCTGCACTTCCACGAACACGCTGGTCAGCGGGCCGCCATCGCCGGCGCTGCCGCGCAGCACCTGGGCGGTGGGGGTGAAGATCACCGTTGTCACCACCTGCGTCATCGTGAGCACCGGCGCGACGTTGTCCACGATGACATTCAGGTGCAGCGGTTGAGCGGTGCGGTTGCCCACCACATCCTCAGCGTAGATGGCGAGGGTGCGGGTGACGTAATCTAACGTCTCCCCACCGGCAGCGCTGTACGTCCAGCGGCCCGCTTTGGCGTAGATGTCCCGTGGCGTCAGCACCAACCGGCTGCGGAGATAGGCTCCATCGTCGGCAGCGGGATTCTGGTCACAGATGCTCAGCGTCCAAACGCCCGCCGCGCCCTCGCCGAGGAGAACCTGCAGCGGGTGGTAGGGTCTGGCCCGGTGCGCGTAAGTGGGATCGTGGTCGTCACGCAGAGCTTCCAGACCAAACAGCTCGGCGTCGTTCAGCAACACGTTGTAGTTGCGGAAGGCGTCGCCGGAGAGACCATCGTCGTGGAGCAACAACACGCCGGTACCCGCCGGGGAGCGGAGCTCGACGTACAGGTCGTCGCGGTGGGCGTGCTCGGCGACGAAGCCAACGCTCACGTCGCCGATGACGAAACTCTCCGTCACGTTGAAGGTGCGTACAATCTCGCCGCCGCCGCAGGATGTCCCGCCGTTGATGACGATGGGCGTCGCCGGTAGATCAGTGTAGCGCGCAGCAGTGGGAGCGGCAGCTAAGCGCAGGTCGGCGGGAGCGCAGCTGCCGTTCGCGCAGACCTCGACGCCCGCCACGCCCCCGCTGTCGGAGGTCATTCCCCGCAAGGTGAAGGCGTCGCTCTGGAGGATGGTGCCGGAGATGACGCCGGTGGCGGTCACGTTCAGCGTGACGGTGGGCGGCACAGTATCCACCCGGAAAGGCCGCCAGCTTGGCTGCGCGCTCGTCTGGCCGAAGCCATCGGTGGCCCAGAGGCGCGTGTTGAGGATTTGTCCATCGGCGGCCCCCGTAGTATCCCAAATACACGACCACTGCCCGTCCTGTGGCTCGGCGTCGGGGCAGATGAGGGCGCCGCTCCCCTGCACCTCAATGTCTATGACCGTGACTCCGGCGTCGTCGTAGGCGTAGCCGTAGAGGGGATTATGTCCCGCCGCGATCAGGTACGCCGGTTCGCGGATGCCGAAGAAGTCCGGCCCGCTGCCATCCACCCGGTGATCGGCCCAGAAGCCCAGCAGCGGCGGCCCGGTGAGATCGTGGGCCGCGTCGTAGAGCCGCACCGCCACGGATGCGCGCGGCGTCGCGCTCAGGCTGGCGTCCACCACGCCGTGGAAGACCACCGCGCCCGTCTCGCCCGGCCCGATGTCGCCCACGTTCACGATCTGGTGGTCGCCGCCGGGAACGAGGAGCAGGGCATCATGGGCTACCAGGTCCAGCCAGACGGCGGGGGCCGGGTCGCTGCCTCGATTGTGGTAGTGGAGAGTGTAGGTGATCTGCCGTCCATCCCCTACCGCCGGGAGATCAGCTGCGCCGAAAACGGGCGGCAGGCCGCTGTCGGTGAGGAAAGTATGCACCGCGCCATCCGGGTCGGCGGTGAGGGCGAGTTCCAGATCGGCGTCAGGATAGCGGGGGGCGGTGGGCGTCAGGCTGCCGTTGGGACATTGCCCGGCTCCCAGGCTCGGCCACTGGTAGCGGTGGGTGAGGACGAAAGTTTCCCCTGGGCCGGTCAGCGGCAGGACGCCGAGGGCGCGCGCGCTGTTGACAGGGTTGGCGGGCGGCATAGAGGCCCACAGCGTCAGCTCGTTCTCCTCGGTGGCAAAGGCGACCAGACCCAGGCCCCCACCCCCACCCAACAGCTCGAAGGGCCGGTACAGGTCGGTGTGGCCGGCGTGCAGGGCGGGATCAAAGCGGTATTGGCTGCTGGTAAGCGCGGTCGGCGAGATCCAATCGCTGCCGTCCCAGTGGAACAGCTCGGCGGCGGCGGCGTCACGCACCCAAACCAGGGCGTCGGCGGCCATGCCGGTGGGCAGGGCCGCCGCCGTCCCGGTCAACGTGTCACTGTAGGGATCAAAAGCCGTGACCGCGCCGCCGGGGATCGCATCTAAGTAGAGGAACAGGTCGCCGCCGCCGTTCCAGTTGGCCCCACTCCAGGCCAGCCGCAGGGCTTCGCTGTTCCAGGTGACGTAGAACTGCTGCTCCGCACGCGCCGAGGCCCTGGGCGACGCGCTGCGGTTGAGACGCCGATCCACGCCGAGCAGGCTGCACCCGCTCTCCATCCAGCCCCGGTACAGACCGTCGGGGTCGTCCAGTACGACGTAATCCGGCGTGAAGGGACTATCCGCATACACCGGGCCGCTGCCTTGCCAGCGCTGCTGACCATAGATGTCCTGGCTGGCGAGTTGGACGGCGATCTTTTGGCCTTCGCCGGGGGCGTAGTTGGAGATGCGCGGCGCGTATTGCGTGCTGCGCGTGACGTATTGCGTGCCGGTGAGGGTCGCGCTCCACTCGACGGTGTAATCTCCCAGGCCGCTGCCGTCACTGCTGGCGGTCCAGGTGAGGGTCAACGTGGGTGAAATCGCCCGCACCGTCTCCCCGGCGACCAACGGCGCACCGTCGCCGGTCAGCGTGAGGGTGACGGGGGCAGGAGGCGTCACATCGGCCATGACTGTCGCGCTCACCGTGGTCGTGTGTCCGGCGATGTCGGTCGCGCGCGCGGTAACGGTGTAGGTATCGCCGTCGGGCAATGGCTCCCGGCCCAGGTACCACGGGATGAGCCAGGCGTTGCCCGTCACCGTCGCGGCGTAGCTGGGGCCAGAAGTCGCGCCCACCATAACTTCCACGGTGGGTGTGCTACCGGTATCTGTGACCAACCCGGTCAGGTCAAGGGTTTGGGGGATGTGGTAATGTGTCCCGGTGAGCATCGTCGGGGCGATGATGATTTCAGGCGGTTGCGTGTCCACAGTGACGGTGAGGACATCGGCGGCGGTATTGCCATCCCAGTCGGTGACGTCCGCCCGGAGCACGTGCTGACCCTCGCCGGATGGCGTCCAGGGGGCCGACCACAGGGTCTGGGTGACTGCGCCGCTGGGCCAGTTCTCCGTGTAGATCGGCGCGCCGTCCGCCGTCACGAGCAGAGATTGCAGGGTGGCGGTGGCGACGCGGGCCTCGCCGGTGACGGAGATGGGGCCGGCGCTATCTAGCACAGGCGGCGCGTTGAGGATAGTTACCGCGAGGGCCGGCGCTTGCTGCGGGCCGGCATACTGCGCGCTGTACAGCGCGGACATTGTTTCCGTGGTACAGTGGCCGGCGGTGTCGCACGCCGTCGCCTGCACCTGGGTGATCCCGTCCGGGTTGATCACTCGCAGGCCGTCGTTGTGATCGGCCACGTAGACCAGTCCCTCGGAAACGGCGGCGTTAAGGGCGTACCCTGCCGTGTCGAAGCTGCGCACACGCTGCGGACTCGTGGGATCGGAGATGTCCACCACCGTCAGCCCGGCGCTGCCATTGGACACGTAGGCATAGTTCCCGGAGATGGCGACGCCTTTGGCGTTCTGGGTGTCCACCACGCCCGCGTACTGCGGGTGCTGCGGGTCGGCGACGTTCACGACCTCCAGCCCGTACCCGCCCACGGCGACGTAGGCATAGCTGCCGGAAACGGCAACGTCATTGGTATACCAGGACATGCTGTAGTTGCTCGCCTCGACGGGGTTGGTGGGGTCGGAAACGTCCACCACTCGCAAGCGGCGCTTAGTGCCGTCCGCCACGTAAGCGTAGCCGCCAGATACGGCGACGCCCTGGGCATCTCCGCCCCAGCCGAAATCGCCGACCTCGTGTGGGTGGGCAGGGTCGGAGACGTCCACTACCAGCAGGCCGCTGAAGCCGGCGGCCACGTAGGCGTAGGGGCCGGAGATGGCAACAGCGTAAGCAGACCAGCCGGGGGCGCAGGTTCCCACAGGCTGCGGGTCGCCGGGGTCGGAGATGTCCACTACCTGCAGGCCGCCCTCGCCGTCAGCCACGTAAGCGTAGGGCTTGATGGGGTACGGACTGACGGCGACCTGGAAGGCCCGGTTCGTCTGCGAGAGGCCATCGGTCACGGTCACGGCTAACGTGGCCGTACCGGAGCTGTCGGCAGCCGGCAACAAATGCAGGGTACCGGTCGGATTGGGGCTGGTGTAGACGATGGCGGGATGGGGGATCAGGTCAAGGTCAGACGAGGAAGCTGTCACGGTCAGGGTCTGGATTTCGTTGAAGGCCCCGCTGCTGATGCCATTCAAGTTGACCGTCTGCACGCCGGCGTTGGCGTAGATCTCCACGTCGGGAATCGGATCCAGCGTCGGCGGGTCATTGACCGGGTAGACAAGGACCTGGAATCCGCGGTGAGTCTCGGAAAGACCATCGCTGACGGTCACGAGCACGACGGCCTCGCCGAAGCCGTCGGGGACCGGGGTAAAGCGCAGACTACCGGTCTGGTTGGGGCTGGTGTAGGCGACATCGGGATCCGGGATCAGGGCAGGGAACGAAGAAGAGGCTGTGACGGTCAATGTCTGGGTCTCGTCAGGGTCGCCGCTGGTGACGCCGCTCAGGGCCACCGTCTGCATCGGAGCGTCCTCGTCAATCTCCAAGTCGGCAAGCGGGTGCAGCGTCGGCGGGTCGTTGACCGGCGTGACGGTGACGGTGATAGTTGCGGTGTCGGTCAGCCCGCCGGGGTCGCCGACGGTGTAAGTGAAGACATCAACGTCGTGGAAATTCAGCGTGGGCGTGTAGACCACCGTGTGACCGGCGCCGGTGGCTGTACCGTGACCTGGCGCGCCCACGGCGATCACAGACAGTGCATCGCCATCGGGATCGCTGGCCTGGCCGGGGATGATGGCGACGCTCAGCGGCGTGTCCTCCGGCGTCGTCCGAGTGATGTCGTTGGCCTGCGGCGGATCGTTGACAGCGGTGACGGTGATGGTGAAGACCTGGGCCGGGCTGGTGTCCACGCCGCCGTTAGCCACGCCGCCGTCGTCGTGGAGGGTCGCCCATACCCTTGCGCTACCGCGGGCGTCCGCGGCCGGCGTGAAAGTGAGCACGCCCGCCGCGCTCAACCCGGGCTGGGCAGAGAAGAGAGTGTTGTCGTCGTTGGTCAGGGTGAAGGCGAGCGACTGCCCGGTCTCGTCAACTGCGGTGACGGGGCCGGGGCGGATGGCTGTGGCCCAGCCGGGGACGACCTGCGGGCCGGCATCCTCAAGCACCGTCTGGTCCGGCCCGGCGGCGAATTCCGGCGGGTCGTTGACCGGT
This sequence comes from Thermoflexia bacterium, assembly GCA_030605705.1. Classification (GTDB taxonomy): domain Bacteria; phylum Chloroflexota; class Anaerolineae; order B4-G1; family SLSP01; genus JAUWHU01. The sequence continues at coordinate 10,528 of JAUWHU010000356.1, forward strand.
TGGATGGTGACGCTGATCGTGGCCGTGTCGGTCAACACGCCGTCGCTGATGGTGTAGGTAAAGACATCGCTGCCGTTAAAGTCCGGCGACGGTGTATACACGACCGTGTCGCCGGCGATGGCCGCGCTACCGTGGGCCGGCGCGGCGACGGCGACCAGGAATGGCGTCTGGCCGTCGGGGTCGCTGTCGTTATCGAGCGCGTGGATGGTTGCCGCGATGTCCTCGTTGGTCGTCGCGGTGTCGTCCTGAGCCACGGGC
>JAUWHU010000568.1 GCA_030605705.1 Thermoflexia bacterium
GATCAAAATCAGCAGGAAAGTCTTGCGCCAACCCACGAAAGGCATTCATGGCATAGGTAGCTGGCAAGAGTTGAGCGATTTTACCCATTGTCTCAGGCAACATGTTGTAGGGCATCATTATTCCACTCAACACCATCGAGGGTAAGAAGATCAGTTGCGACCACAACACTGTCATCCGCGAACTAGACGAAATCACGCCAACCAGCACGCCAAGCCCGGCGCAGGCAAAGGCCGTCACGAGAAGTGTCACCACGAAGCCGAGCCAATTGACCGGTAAGGGGGCAGCGAAGAACAGGGGCGCGGTGGCGGTGATGATGATTGTGACTACCGCCATGTGCAAGATGGTGGTCAGTGCTGGGATGACCAGGACCGAGATGGCCGGCACACCATTGATCTTGTAGCTGCGGAAAATGCCGGCTTCGCGGGCCGTCACTAAGGGGTCTGGCAATCCTAATATCGTGGCTGCCAGAATGGCAAAGACAGTCATCGCCGGGATCATCGTTTCAAGAAAAGAGGGATTGACTTCTGCCATCATCAGCCCCATCATGGCGTAGAAACCCAAGGGGAACAAGTAGTTCATCAAAAGTAAAGTCTTGTTGCGGATGCCGGTGCGGAACTCGAACGAGAAGTGATTGATAAACGCGTTCATTGGGGGCCTCCTGTGGTCGTGATTTCCAGAAAACGGTCTTCTAAAGAGGGGCGTTCCACACGCAAATCAATTAGCGTGTCCTCCTGAGCCTCGACGTGGGCAATGATGGCCGAAACCGTAGGGCCGATATCGGTACTGTAGTAAATGACATATTCATCTTTGGATATACGCTTACTCACAGCCGGGAAGTTGAGGCCAGGGTCAGACAGGCTGGAGCCTTTGGTGCGAACGGAGACTTTGGTAAAACGCGCGCCGGTTGCGGTTAGCTCCAGTGGTGTTCCAGTTGCAGCGATCTTGCCATGTAACAAAATCGCCAGGCAATCCACCATTTCTTCCGCTTCGGCCATGTCATGCGTGGAAAGAATGATGGTGGCGCCCGCAGCCCGCAGTTCACGTATCAGGTTGTGCAGCTCAACGCGCGAGGCAACATCAAGGCCGGCAGTCGGCTCATCCAGCAAGAGCACGGGGGGATTGTGAGCCACCGCCAGAGCCAGCGCCAGACGTCGCCGTTGACCAGCAGATAGCTGATAATACTGTACTCTCCTTTTCTCTTTCAGGCCAAAACGGTCCAGCAAGTCATAGCGCGGAGCTACGCCGTGATAGGCGCAGAAAAACTTCATCGCCTCGTCCACGAGGATACTATCCGGCAGGCCGGATGTTTGTAGCTGCACACCGATCACGTTGCGCAGCTTGCGCGACTGGCGGGCGGGATCAACACCCATGACCAGCAGTGATCCGCCGTCGGGGGCGCGCAGCCCTTCCAAACTCTCCAGCGTGCTGGTCTTGCCAGCGCCGTTGGGGCCGAGCAGGCCAAATATTTCGCCCTGCCGCACATCAAAACTGATACCGTCCACGGCAACGAGCTCGCCGTAGGTTTTACGAAAATCTCTTACTCTGATCACCGGGGCTTTCATAGAATTTTTCCCCCCAATCATTTTTCTCCCCGTGTCGAATCACACAGGGCCTTTCTTCAGCCAAAAGGCCGCCTACAACTCTAATTTCCGCCAAGCAGAGTTAGTTCTTTACCACCAATGGCAGGTAAATCTTCCACACAAACTCATCCGCGCCGATGTCGTAGCCGCTCCCTTGCGGGCGGATGTCGCCATCAATATCGTCGGTCACCCCGGCATTCACGCCCGCGTTTCTCGCCGCCGAATCGGGGCCGATGTGATAGTCGCCGCCATCGGGGTTCACAAAGGCCGGGTCGCCCCAAATGTTCACCGTGCCGGTGAAGATGGCGCCATCCCCGCCCCAATCCGTGTCGTTGGCCCACAGTGTGCCTTCCAGTGTGACCGTGCTGCCAGCAGTGGCACTGATCCCCACCGTGTGGCTGACCAGGATGGTGTTGGTTAGAATGACAGTACGGGGGGTTGACGTTGACCCGGTATCCACGAAGACCCCGCTGCCGTCCCCTCCTGTGTTACGAGCGATGGTCATGTGTAGCAACAAAGGCTTTGATTTGCTTATCCACAGCCCGCTCCCGCTGACGGTGGCCCGGTTGTCGGCGATCAAATTGTTGGTGAGAGGACTGCGGCTGTACCAGAGGCTGATCCCACCACCAAACTTGGCCTCGTTATCCGCAATGACATTGCCGGTAAAAATCGGGCTGCAGGAAGCAACGCAGACCCCGCCGCCTTTATTTGCGCTGTTGCTGGCAATCGTGTTGTGCAACAGGCTGGGCGTGGTGCTGAAGAGATACAAGCCGCCGCCGACGCTGGAAGAGGTGTTAGAGATGATAGCGTTACCGCTTAGTGTCGGAGCGCCCTTGTACGCAAATACGCCACCGCCTCCGCTGGCAGCGGTATTGCTAAAGATCGTATTGTGATCGAGAGCGCCCAGGCTGTTGCCCAAGAACACACCGGCGCCGTGTTGGGCCGTGTTGCTAAAGATGTCGTTATCCGCCAGGGTCACGGTGGCCGTGATCACGTACACGCCGCCCCCGGCATCAGACGTGCCATAGTACTCGTATCCCCCCAGTCCTGCCGCATCCCCGTGGGTGATGCGCAGTCCTTGAAGAGTAGGGGTGATGTCCCCGCCGACGTAGACCCCCCGGCGTGCGCCCTCTCCGTCTATCGTG
>JAUWHU010000472.1 GCA_030605705.1 Thermoflexia bacterium
AAAGAACGCCAAGGGCGCAAAGTTTTTCAAAATTTATCTTCAAATTGTTTAAGTTTTGGATGAGATTTCGCAAAATTCTCAACCTTTCTCTTAATTTTTCTTGGCGTTCTTTGCGTCCTCTGCGGTTCAATTAGTTTTTTCAGTAGACTCATCATTGTTCTCCACGTTAGCCCTTCGACAACCCTCAGGGCAAGGCTCAGGGCAGGCCTTAGAAGAAGCGCGGCAAACGTTTTTTCCAGGCGGTGGGGATGAAGGCGTCAATTGCGTCGTCCACGGTGACGATACCGTGCAGCACGCTTTCCTCATCCACGACCGGCACGGCCAATAGGTCATACTTGGCGACCAGGTGGGCTACCTCGTGTTGCGGCGTGTAAAGCCCCGCCGTTGCCAGGTCGGTCTCGGCTATGTCTGCCAGCAGAGTGTCCGGCGCGCACATGACCAGATCACGCAGGCTCAACGCTCCTTTCAAGTGATTGGAGGCATCGGTCAGGTAAACGTAATACAGCGCTTCATCTTCATGCGCGGCTGCGGAGCGCCGCAGGTAATCCAGTGCCCGTCCGGCGGTGAGTTCTTCGGGGACGGTAGCGAACTCGGTGGTCATGATGCCGCCCGCGCTATCTTCTGGATAGGCCAGCAGGCGTCGTACGTCCGCAGCATCATCTTCTTCCATGAGTTCCAGGAGTTGTTGGCTGGTCTGGTCGGGCAGATCGGCCAGCAGGTCGGCGGCTTCATCAGGGCCCATCTCCTCCAGAATGTCGGCGGCGCGCTCTGGCTTGAGGTGGTTCAGCACAGCTACCTGCAGCTCGGCCGGGCTTTCTTCCAATGTGTCGGCCAGCATCTCGTCGTCCAGTGCCGCGATCAGCGCCTGACTGGTGCGCCGGTCCAGGCCCTCGACGATGGCAGCGATATCGGCCGGGTGGAGTTTGCCGATACGTTCTTGTGATACGCGCAGGCGGACAGGCGCGTCGGCCTGGAGCGGGGCTACATTTTCCCAGGGAATGACAGCTTCGGATGGTTGGCGTCGCAGGACGGAGAAAAGCGCGCGGGCCGGTCGTTCCACTCCCAGGCGACGCAACAGTCCCATCGTCCCCACATCGGCCCCGACCAGGCAAAGGTGCTCGCCCACTCGGGCCAGTTGCAGGTCGTTGACTCGCACCACGCGCCGTCCATCCACGTCCACGATTTGGCGATCAAGCACCTGGCGGGACAGCCACAACTCGTCGCCCTCTGGAGTGTAGGGCGACAGATTGGAGCGATTGCTGGTGAGCAAGATGGAAGGGCGCAGCCAGCTTATTTGCTCCTCCGCGATGAAGTGGGGAGTATCTTCCCCATCGCGGAGTGCCAGCGCGCACACGCGAGGGAAAGGCTGTCCCACGCCGCGCACCAACACATCCACGCAGCGCCCAACACGCTCGCCGCGCGCATCCCAAACCGCTTCCTTTTGAATTTCACTGAGAAAGATAGGGGGCATTTTGCTTCTCCTTTGTTTGATGTATTTCCCACCGGCGCGGGAGAAGCAAAAAGCCGCAGACTAAGCTGCGGCTTTCTCAAGCGCGTACATTGAGAGCGCCGGTCAGTCTGCTTCCCCCCGTGGAGATAAGAATAGCTTGGTACAAAACGGTTTATCAGAATCGCTATTATCTAAGGTATCTACATCCATAGGTGTTCCTGTACTCCGGTGAATATCACGCCTCAACAGAGGCATTTTACCCGATAACGGGTAATATGGCAAGCGATAAGAGTCTACTGAAAAAACCAGGAAATTTACCACAGAGGCACAGAGAGCACAGAGAGCACAGAGAGTTTAAATTTGACCTTGAAAAAATTAACTTTTTGATGTGTAAAGTGTAATTTTCTTAAACCAAACAGCAAGTTTTCTCCATCTTCTCCGTTTATGGGCACTGCCTGCCCATACTACGCTCTGTTTGTGGGCACTGCCTGCCCACACCTACGGTCTGTGGTGAGAATGACCTTTTTTCAGGGGAGCGATAAATCGGAAAATAAGTTAGTGATTGGTGACTGGGTGCGCTCCAACGTCTCTGGGTGATAGTCAGGCAAATGTCTGCAGCACCTTCACTACATTCGCGCCCAACGTGGCGAGATTGTATCCGCCTTCCTGAACCAAAACGGTGGGTATGTCGAGAGCGGCGATTGATTCCCCGATAGCCCGTAGCCCGCCGGGTGTGATGTCGAACTTACCGATGGGGTCTCCGGCGGCGATATCTAATCCCAGGGATACCAGCAAATAGCGCGGGCGGAAATCCGCAATGCGCGCCAGAGCTGTTTCCAGTGTCCGCAGGTACAGCGCATCGCCGGTGTGTAACGGCAGGGGCAGATTGAGGTTTGTGCCGAATCCCGGCCCGGCCCCCTGTTCGCTTGCCCGTCCCCAAAAGTAGGGGTAGTCTGCGTCGGGATCAGCGTGTAGGGAACAGTAAAGGACGCTGGGATCGGTGTAGAAGATGGCTTGTGTGCCGTTGCCGTGATGGTAATCAATGTCGAGGATGGCGACGGGGCCGGTGTGGGCCAGGTAGCGCGCGGCGCAGGCGATGTTGTTGAGGTAGCAAAAGCCCCCATGCTGGTCGGCGGTGGCATGGTGTCCGGGCGGACGGCACAGCGCGTAGGCTGCCCGCTCGCCTTGCTGCACGAGAGCGGCGGCGGCGAGGGCGCATTGCGCGCTCCAATACGCCGCCTCCCACGTCCCTGCCAGGATGGGGTCTTCGTAATCGAAGGTGTAGTAGAGTACCCGCTCCACGAAATCGTCCGGGGGCGTCGCCGGGCGCGTGGGCGTGATACCTTCTCGTGCCGCCAGCACCGGCGCGGCTACGCCAAAACGCGCCGCGCTATCGGCGTAGCTGGTGCGCAAGTGCTCGATGAAACCGGCGTCGTGGACGGCGAGAATAGGCGCGAGTCCGTAGTCGGCCGGCGATAATACCGGCCCCAGGCCGGCGGATTGCAGGGCTGCGAGAATGACGTTGACGCGCGCGGGCACTTCGCAATATGCC
>JAUWHU010000187.1 GCA_030605705.1 Thermoflexia bacterium
TACGAGTATTTAAACGCTCAACAATCCCACAATGGTTGGCAGGCCCTGCCGGTACAGGTATGCCAGTTCACCGACGAAGAGATGGGGATCAACGCCCACATCGAGAATGAACAACGAGCAGACCTCGACCCCATCGAGGAAGCCACGGGCATTCGGAAACTCATGGACGAATTTCACTGGACGCAAGCACAGGCCGCTGAGAAGCTCGGACTCTCCCGATCTAGCCTGGCGAACAAACTGCGCCTCCTCAAATTACCCCCATCCGTGCAAGACAGGGTACACGCGAACAAACTCAGTGAACGGCAAGCCCTGGCCGTGTTGCCCTTTTTTACCTTGCCGGCAGAAATCCAGGAGGCCGCGTCACAGAACTATGGCGGAAGACGGCTTCAGACCAGCATTCAAAACAGCGAATCCTCGGTTGAGCTACGCCAACGTGTTGATTGGGCCATCAGAGACGCCACGGTGAGCCTGGACGAGGTGTTGTTTCCCCTGGAGCAGGTCTGTGTTGCCTGGGAGAACAACCCCGCTGTGCGTGCCGTGCGCTGCACCGACTGTCCGCTGCTTGTCCGCCACAAAGGACAACCCCTTTGCGGAAACAGAAAGTGCCGTGACGCGAAACAGACATTGTATTTGGATTACCGTGTGCAAGAAGCCGCAGCTGCCACGCTACTACCGGCCAACCAGCAGCCAGCCATCACGCAAATCTGTACCGTTGAGGAAACCAGAGCCAACCGATATCGTGATAATTGGACCCCGTTCAAAGCGGGTGATGAGGAGCATCTTAAAAAAGCATTGAAAACCGGGTGCCCCCATCTCCACCTGGCCCCTGCTTCATACAAGTCTGATATTGAAGACTATTTACATCCCTTGGATTACGCAGACGTGTATTACGTCTGCCGTCATAACAGGGGTTGCCCTTGTCGTACTGGTCTCAATTTGGAAACGGCAGAGGCTGAAACAAAAGCCGCGCAACAACAAGAAAAGACACGCAAGCGTGAATTGGGACGTCTCAAGGGCGCCACCATCAATACACTGGCTAAGGCGTTGGAAAACGGCACTGCCTGGCGCGCGGTAGCCAAAGGACTGCGTGCCAAAGTCAAGAGCGCGGAAACGCAAGCCCTGTTTCAAGCCCTCGCCAAAAAACTGATTGAAGACTTGCTGTGGAAAACATGGCAACTTCCACAAGACCCTGAAGAAGTTGGTCTCCTCGTAGACCAATGGCTATCTCGCTACGTGGATGATCATGTATCTGAACACATGGCACTGGAAATTGTACACCGGCGTTTTGCACCAATACAAACCTGGTGTGAAGACCTCGCGCACGAAAAACCCGATTATTCCGAATTGTCTCAGCAAATCCGTACCTTGAGACAAATACTGGAAGACATAGAACGGGATGTCACAGATGGAGAGGGAGACACACTCAAAACAGCCATCACTGTCATTCTTGAGCGTCTTACCAATCTGTCTAGTGGTAACACGCTTTTCTCGATCACACCCGCCGACTTCAAACAAGTATCTTGGCTTTTCAGCGTCCCCCCAGGGGATATCAATTTCAAGAGCGCACTGGAAAAAGCATCACTGGCCGCGTTACGCTACGTGTTGATCCTCGTGGAAGGCAAAGAGGGACAAAAAACACGCGCGGAGACGTTACAGCGGCAGATCCGCAAACTGGAAAAACAGGAATCTGCCACGAGTAAGGCTTCGTAATGTTGGCACGCCAACATTTTCAGACACAAAGAAGGGAGTAAATGGCTACCATCATCGCACAACAGTTGACCTTGTTCCCCGGCGCGCCGCCGCCGCCCTTGCCCCCCGTGACCCCGCGCCCTGCGGCGGTTCGTCCGTCGTGTCCAAACCTGGAGCGTTACACCGACCTGACACCGGCACAGGCGCACAATCTCATCGTCCGCCCTCGGTCAGCCACCGCCGCGCTCGCCGCCTTCCGGCGCGCGGGCTGGATAAACAAAAACAGGACACTGACCGAGGCTGGTGTAGATGTGCTGCGTCGAGCGCAGGCCATACTGGCCGGAGCACGCCTCCCAGCGCCGGCGCTGGACGTGCCGGGCAGCGTTCGCTTTCGCCTCCGGCGCGCTGACCAGTGGCGTGCCATCCACCTCAAATGTCTCCGCTATCTGGCTCGTTCTCCAGAAACAGCGTGGCGCTACCTGACCGGCATCTTCGGCGTCCCCGTGGTGGAGACCTTGCAGGACGCTGGCCTGGTCACCGGCGACCGGCGACGGGGTGCGCCACAGCGCATTACCGAGGCTGGCCTGACCGTGCTGCGGCAGGCTCTGGATCGCGCCGGTGTTACGTACTACGCACAAGCAAAGTTTACCCACCGGCGAATGTGAGACCAATGGCCTCCGCGTGCGGACTGCCCCGAACGTCCTCCGTCATCATCTGTGGTTAGGACATGAATCAAGAGAAGTGACACACTGAATGCTCTCAAGGAATTACTGACAATGCTTTTGGACAGCGTCAAGCATGGTAATTTCACCGGCCACTTGCGGAACTGGCAGCTCGTGGTTGCAGGCAAGGTCACGCCTGACACGACTGCCGCGGGCTGCCTGGATGCAA
>JAUWHU010000012.1 GCA_030605705.1 Thermoflexia bacterium
GTCTACGAAAACCTGACGGTGACGCCGCGCGCCTTCAGTCTGCCGCACAGCGCGACGTTGGTTGTGCCGGACGTCGAAGCGGTAAGAGAAGCCATTCAACAGTACGATCCGCGTTTCTACGCCATCGTCGAGAAGTCTCCAGAAGGCTGGGGCCAACCATTGATCCCGGAGGCCGCCAAGCCGCAAGCACAGGCCATCGTCGCCTACGAGGGCAACCAAGTCGTCGTGGAGGCTCGCGTCACTGAAGATTCATGGCTCATCTTGGGCGACGCCTACTTCCCCGGTTGGAAAGCATTTACGCGGCACCGTGGTGACTCCGAGGATACGGAAACCGAGGTCGCCATCGCCCGCATTGCGGGGAACTTCCGGGGCGTGCAGCTGGCTCCCGGCGACTGGACGGTGCGCTTCAAGTACAGTCCCGATAGCGTCAAATTTGGGGCCTTCCTCTCCTTCCTCGCGGGGATGGTGTTGCTGTTCCTGGCGGTTATCTGGACGTGGCGCCGCATTTACCGCGAAAAAGAAGACCGCTCTACCATCCAGCGCGTCGCCAAGAACAGCCTGGCCCCCATCCTGCTGACCCTCTTCAACCGCGCGGTGGATTTCGCCTTTGCCGCGCTGATGCTGCGCATTTTGGGGCCGGCCAACGCGGGCGATTACTACTACGCCATCACCATCTTCGGCTGGTTCGAGATCCTCACCAATTTCGGATTGGACGCCTACCTGACCCGCGAAGTAGCCCGCCACCGCGAGCAAGGAAACCGCTATCTCTTCAACACCACCGCCGCGCGGCTGGGACTGAGCGTGATCGGCATCCCGCTGCTGGTGGGTTTCATCGCGCTGCGCCAGAACCTTATCACCGCCCCGGCCTCCGAGCAGGTCATCGTCGCCATCCTCCTGCTGTACGCCGGCCTGGTACCCGGCTCCATCTCAAAGGGGCTGACGTCGTTCTTCTACGCCCACGAAAAGGCAGAGTATCCCGCCGCCGTCTCCACCGTCTCCACCCTGTTGAAAGTCACGTTGGGCGCGTTAGCACTGCTGGCGGGATGGGGCATCGTCGGTCTGGCCGGCGTCTCGATCGTGGTCAGTCTGGCGACGCTGGGGGTCTTAGGTGTAAGCACGCGGCGTCTCTTCTTCCGCCCGCAGTGGGAGCCGGATGGCACGCTATGCCGGGAGATGTTAGGCGAATCCTGGCCGCTGATGCTCAATCACCTGCTGGCGACGCTCTTCTTCAAAGTGGACGTCTTCCTGCTGCAGGCCGCCCAGGGGAGTTTCATCGTCGGCCTGTACAGCACCGGCTACAAATACTTAGACGCGCTCAACGTCATCCCGGCCATGTTCACCATGGCGCTCTTCCCGGTGATCTCGCGGCAGGCGCAGCAGGATCGAGAGGAGCTGCTCCGTTTCTACCGGTTAGGCGTGAAAATCCTCGTCTCGCTGGCGTTGCCTGCCGCCGTCGTAGCCGCGTTGGCGGGGCGGGAGCTGGTGCTCATCCTGGGCGGACAGGAATATCTACCCGGCGCGATGACCGCATTGCAATTGATGGTCTGGTCCATGCCCATCGGCTGGATCAACAGCCTGACGCAGTATGTGCTCATCGCCTTAGATCAACAACGCTACCTCACACGCGCCTTCCTCATCGGGTTCTCGTTCAACCTGATCGCCAACCTGCTCTTCATCCCGCGCTACGGCTATCGCGCCTCGGCCGTCATCCATATCTTCTCGGAGCTGGCACTGCTCATCCCATTCGCGGTCGGGATGCGGCGTCAGCTGGGGCATATCGGCTGGTGGGGCATCGTGGGGAAACCACTCGTAGCGGCGGCGGCGATGGGGGGCGCGGCGTGGTTGCTCTTACCGCTGGGACGCGGGTGGTCGCTGTTCGGCGCGCTGCTCGTGTACCCCTTGGTCGCCTGGCGGGTAGAACTGCTCGCGCCGGAGGAGAGAGCAATGCTGGCTCCGCTGTTGAAACGGGCGTGAATTGTGCGCCGGTTTCCTTGCGGTATAATTGGAGTTAGCCTGCACAACTTCACAATTGGCCCATAGTTTCTCAATAAATTAGAGGTCCAAAGATGGACAAATTACAAATCCAAGAGAAAATAAAGAAACTGCTTGAAAAAGCGGAATCACCAAAGGGATTTACAAAAGACTTGCAGGCACTCCTTCAAGCCCTTG
>JAUWHU010000069.1 GCA_030605705.1 Thermoflexia bacterium
TAGTTCAGCAATTGGAAGAGCTTCTCCAAAGCCCAGGGCGTGGATTGCTCAATGCCTAAGTCATCTAAGATCAACAACGGCGCGGTCCGCACCTCCTCAAAACGCTCGTCGTAGGTCTGGCTGGCGCTGGGGGAGAAGGATGCCCGCAGGTGATCTAACAAATCGGGCACGGTGAGGAAAAGCACGGACACTCCCTTAACGACACAGGCGTTGGCGATCGCCGCCGCCAGGTGCGTCTTGCCGCAGCCGTAACCGCCTCGCAGGACCAACCAGCCTTCCGGGTGAACGGCGTAGGCACAGGCCAAATCGTAGGCCCAACGTAAGTTGCGCTGCCGGTCAGGGGAAAGGCCCTGCCCTTCCGGGCGAAACGTCTCGAACGTGAACCGGTCCAGCGCGGCGAGGTTGCTGACGGAGCGCAACGCCTCAGTCCGGCGTTCCCGAATCTCCGCAGCCCGGCAAGCACAGGGGAAGAGCTTGCCGAAATCGGGATGCTCCAGCGGCACATCTAGCCGTATGTATCCCAATCCCCCACAGATGGAGCAATGGGAAGCGCCGAGCAAAGCGTTGGCTTGCTCAGTGTTGGATGAAGTCGGCGTATTCCCCCTCGATATAGCGCCGACCATCTTCCTCGCCAGCTCGTCTACGGATTTCATCTCGTCCCTCGGTTTGCCACCGCTTCAGGATGGCGTGAATGTACTTCCAGCTCCGTTTGTTCAGACGCACCGCCTCGCGGAACGCATCCTCGATCCAGGCGGCAGGGTAGGTTTTCTCAGCCTCCTGGAGCTCCTCGCTCAACAGGGCCGTCAACGGCCCGACGTTCTGCTCGTACAGCGTGTAGATGTTGGGGCGCGCGGACACCTCGGCCTGTGCTGGCTCGCCGCCACGCCGCCACGCCGCCGCCACCATCCGCCCCTGGGGGCTGTTGGCGAGATAGCAGCGCTCCACACCGGCGGCGCGCGCGTGTTCCGCCGCCAGGAGCGTCCCCCGCGCCACCGCCCGCGCCAGCGCGCCATCGAGTGCGGCCTCCCCGCCGGAACCGAGAGCTTGCTGCACGGCAGCGTCGGCCAGCAGCTCGGCCCGCGTCACCCACGGAGCGATCTGCGCCCGTCGCCGTGCCAGACGCCAGAGAATCAGCAACGTCACCTGCATCTCCAACAAATCGTCAATGCGCGGGATGAGGGCGGTGAACAACAAGTCGGGCAGCTGCACCAGGGCGGCCTTCCCCTCAGGGAAACCGGAAAACTGCCGCCACGCCGCGCGCTCCGGTTCCGTCATCGCCCCTCCCGCCGGCCAACGTATTCATTCGGCGCTACGCTACGGGTCGTCGCATCCAGGAACTGGGTGAGTCGCTTGTTGAAGAAAAGCTCCACGCGCCCGGTGGGGCCGCTGCGGTGCTTCGCCAGAATAATATCCGCGATGTTCTGCTTCTCCGTCTCCGGGTGATACAGCTCGTCGCGGTAGATGAACATCACCACATCTGCGTCCTGCTCAATACTATTATGAACCACGATATCACCGGCCACGAAGTTATGATGGCCTGGCACTTCCAAATCATACACCTCGGCCTCGCCATCAGGTTCAATGAGAGCTATCTTATCCCAATAAACATCACTCTGGCTAAGACGTACCAGAGTTGAAGATTGCACCACGTCTCCAACCCGAGCTGCTCGTTCTCGACTCATATTGTTATTGTAAAGAGATGTGCCGCAATAAGCCATCCCCAGAGCTGCTTGCATAGCACGTTGACTCATGCCGATTTCACGTCGCGCCGGCTCCACCAGAGAATACCAAAAAACAGCGGGGACTACATCGCGATTCGGATTATGAGCACGCCCTTGATAGAATGACCGAATTGCTTCCATGCGCTCAGCTTTAGGTCCAACGACACCAACCTGATCCAAAAAAGCTAAGACATCAGGTTGTCCTGTCACAATCACATGCCATTGATCACGTCCACGGCCAGACTGCGGGACATTTCGCACCCGGGCCGGGATTCCCAACCGCATCAACAAGTGTTGCACATCGCAAGCCAAAACAGCGCTACTTGACGCATATTGCACAATGGGACGAGGCTTCTTCTGCCCAAATACACCTAATGTTCCATCTGTTGCCCATAAATGACGCAGAAAATGCGCGATAAGGACCTGGGGTTGCACAAACATCAACTCAGGCACCCTCTTCTCGTAAGAACGTAAACCCCAAATCCCCAACTCATCCAGCCATTCCGCTACCGGATTACGTATTCCATGCGTCAGATGCGCAGTCGCGCTCAAGAAAACCTGCCACCATTGTCGCTGGCGTTCAATGCGCGGGTTGATTGCCGCACCAAATATATCCTTAGCCAAATTTGCGACACATTCGGCCAATATTTTATCATTGGTTGTATACTGGATAGCATGTCGAGGAAGAGTACAGCCATCCCCTAACAAATGTCCAAGCAATGAGACCTGAGATTCTGTGAGAGTCGCACTGCGCGCATCAAGATGCTCCCAGGTACGTGGCAAGGCAATGAAATCTCCCCGCTGCAATTGATCCAACCGTCGCCAACCAGAAGGAGTAAGGAACCGATGATTGGCGGAAGCCCGCACGCTCCGGCCTAATTGCGTCCGCAACCTGAAAACGGGTTTCACACCTGTGTACCAGGCCTTACGTAAACGCGCGGGTTCCAACGTCCACGTTTCCTCATTTAACGCCATGACCTGGATATTGTCAGCTGCCGTCACCAGATCCTTAATCGGCGTCCGACGTCCATCGTAAAGCTGGATCAAAGTATCACCGGTTAAACAGCCGCTTTCGCGCAGGTCGGAGAGGATCGGCACCTTGTCCTGCCGCTGCTCGACGGCCCGCGAAAGCTGCGACGCCGTCATCACCGGCACGTCCAGCTCGCGGGCTAACGCCTTGAGGGTACGCGAGAGGTAAGAGACCTCTTGCACCCGGTTTTCGCTCCGCCGCCCGCTGGTCATCAACTGCAGGTAGTCCACGAAAACGATGTGCAGACCGCGCTCCGAGTGCAAGCGGCGACACTTCGTCCGCAGCTGGATAGGGGTAAGAGCCGGAGTATCGTCAATGTAGATGGACAGGTCGGCCAGGTGACCGATGGCCTCTATGAAGACGGGCCACTCGTCGTCCCGCACCTCCCCCAGACGCAGTCGGTGGGCGTCAATTTTGCTGATACCGGAGACCATCCGCTGCACGATCTGCTCCGCGGCCATCTCCAGGCTGAAGACCGCGACGGTCCGCCCTTTCTCCGCCGCCTTCACCGCCATCGTCAGCATCAGCGAGGTCTTGCCCACGCCCGGCCGGGCGGCGAGGATCAGCAGATCAGACCGCTGAAAGCCTCCCAACAGGAGATCCAGGTCCCTGAAACCGCTGGTCACGCCCATCAGCTCGCCACGGTGCTCGCGGAGGTTCTCCACGTGATCAAAGTAACTGCTCACCACCTCCTGGATCGGGCGGAGGTCGCGGGTAGCACGCTGTTGGGAGACCGCGAAGAGCGCGTTTTCGGAGCTATCCACCACCTCATTGATGGGTTGCTCCTCATCGTAGGCTAAGCGCGCGATGTCGCCGGCCGCATCCAGCAGACGCCGGCGGACGTAGGCCTGCTCAACCATCCGGCCATAGCTCTCAATGTTGATGGCGGAGGGTACCGAGTTGATGAGCTGCGAGATGTACGCGCCGCCGCCCGTCGCCTCCAGCTGCTCACGTCGTTCCAGTTCCGTGGTCAGCGTCAGGTAGTCAAGCGGCTCGCGGCGCTCGTGGATGGCGACGACAGCTTCGTAGATCCAACGATGTTTCTGGAGATAGAATTGCTCGGCCCGCAGGAAAGCGAGCACCCGAAAGATCCCCTCCGGGTCAATCAACAAAGCGCCGAGAACTGCTTCCTCAGCCTCTACGTTCTGCGGCACCATTTTCTCTGGTATGCTCATAGTTCTCAAATCCTACTCAAGACTCCCCTGAAAAAAGGGGCTAATTTTAACGCAAGGGCGCAAAGGCGCAGGGACGCAAAGTTTAATTTGTTTCCTGGCGTCCTGGCGTCTTGGCGTTTTTTTAACGTAAGGGCGCAAAGGCGCAGGGACGCAAAGTTTAATTTGTTTCCTGGCGTCTTGGCGTCTCTGCGCCTCTGCGTTAAAGCCTTTGGTTCTTTCAGTAGAATCACTCAAGAATCACGAATCCTGCCGTGAGCGGCGAATTGCGTACCCCGGCTTCAATCGGTAGGCATGTTGTCCAAATCCAGCTGATTAAGGAAGTCGCGAAAGACATCCAGACCCTGGTCAGCAGCGTGTTCCTCCAGCATGCCTGGCTCTGGCACGATACCGGCTTGCTCCATGACCTCTTCGTGAACGTAGATGGGGGCTTGCAGCCGGACGGCGAGGGCCGTGGCATCACTGGGCCGGCAGTCCAGCAGTTGCTCTTCCCCCGCGACGTTCAGGGCTAATTGAGCGCAGAAGGTGTCATTAGCGAGCTCGTTGACGAAGATGTACTCCAGACGCGCGCCCAGCGTATCCAACAGCTCGACGATCAGATCGTGAGTCAGGGGGCGCGGCGGCTCAATCCCTTGCAAGGACATGGAAATCGCCTCGGTCTCACAAGCGCCAATCCAGATGGGGAGATACCGCTCGCCCTCCACTTCCTTGAACAGGAGCACGCGATGTGGAGATACCAGACTCACCTGGATGGTTGCAATTTCGACTTTGATCATCCTCGCCTCCTGAGATGCCGACAAAAGCCATTATACACCCGTAAGCCCAATAGACGAAAGGGAAATGCTCGCGCTAAGTTACTCGCTCCATGCGGACAAAACGCGCTGCAAGCGAGGCTCCGACTGCTCCCAGCAGTAGAGGTACAGCGGGGCTGCATCCCAGCCCTCCCACTCGACGCTGCCCAGCGCCTCGGTGACGCCCGCGCGCGTGGGGCGACCATGAGCCGCCGCATCCGCCGTGATGGCTTGCGCCAGGAGCTGCACCGCCTCGTAGGTGGGGAGGGCGTAAGGCCCCGGCTCCGGCACGTACAGCCCCAGCGTTCCATAAGCCGCGATCCAATCCGCTGTACCCGGAACGTCCTGGGGCAACGGGTAGGGCGTGACGAAGCACGTCCCCTCGGCTGCCGCGCCGGCCACCGCGCCGAACTCCGCCGCCGCCAGCTCC
>JAUWHU010000433.1 GCA_030605705.1 Thermoflexia bacterium
CTGCGTTGGAATGATGCTGCCGGCCGGGTAGAGCCTTGCGAGACATTCCAGGGGACGGACGAGGACTGAGAAGCCGCGATTTCCAAATAGTGCTCCTGCTGGGCTACCCCAATCCGAAAGAAGCGGGTATAATGATGGGCATAAAAGCGACTTTTCCAACCAGGCCTTGCGATGGTTCTCCAAGCTAATTGCCACCGTGACCTTTGCAAGGCTGAATATCCCTTGACTGAAATAGAAAACCAGGTTAACCTGATGAACGAAAACGAAAAACTTGAACGGGCGATAGCCGCTCTGGAAGCCCAGCGCGCCATTCTGGGAGAGGGTGTGGTGGATGTTGCCTTGGTCCCTCTGCGCGAAAAACGGGCCTCGCTCCAAGCCCAGCACACCGAACAGCAACGCAAACAAGTCACCGTTCTCTTTGCCGATATATCGGGTTTTACCGCTCTGGCAGAGATGATGGACGCTGAAGAAGTTGGCGATATGCTGAACGAGCTCTGGCAACCCATAGACGCGGCGATTGTCGAGTGCGGGGGAATGATTGACAAGCACATCGGCGATGCGGTGATGGCCTTGTGGGGCGTGCCCCGTTGGGCCGGCAACCGCAGACCAGAATGCGATATTGGCCGAAAATTCACAGTAGCCCCGATTTCCGAATCGCACTCTGAAATTCCGCCGCTACCTCTCGCCCAGGTACGCCTTGCGCACCCGCTCATCCCGCAGTAGTTCCCCGGCCGTGCCGGAGAGCACGACCCGTCCCGTCTCCAGGACGTATCCCCGGTGGGCCAGTTTGAGGGCCGCGCGGGCGTTCTGCTCCACCAGCAGTACCGTCACCCCGCGCGCGTTGATCTCGCGGATGACGTGGAAGATGGCCTTGACGAGCATGGGGGCCAGGCCCAGCGAAGGTTCGTCCAGCATCAACAAGCGCGGGTGGGCCATCAGCGCCCGACCGATGGTGAGCATCTGTTGCTCGCCGCCGGAAAGTGTGCCCCCGAGCTGACTCTTCCGCTCCTCTAAGCGGGGGAAAAGGTCGAAAACGCGGCGACGATTTTCCTCAATGGCTTCCTTGTCCCCACCCAGGGTATAAGCTCCCATGTTCAGGTTCTCCATCACCGTCAGGGTGCTGAAAATGCCCCGGCCTTCGGGCGCGTGGGAGATGCCATCTTCCACGATGCGGTGAGCCGGCAGGCCGTGGATGTCCTGACCGTTGAACTCGATGCGCCCTTCGCGGGGGCGGATCAGGCCGGAGATGGTGCGCAGCGTCGTTGTCTTGCCGGCTCCGTTGGCCCCGATGAGCGTGACGATCTCCCCTTCATCAACCATCAGGTTGAGGCCCTTCAGCGCGTGGACGTGACCGTAGTAGGTGTGCAGATTCTCGATCTTCAGCAGGGCCATGGTCACACCTCCTCCTCTTCCTCGCCCAGGTAGGCTGTGACCACGCGCGGGTTGGCCTGCACCTCGTCCGGTGTGCCTACGGCGATCCTGGCCCCGTAATCGAGTACGACGATGCGCTCGCAGATGCCCATCACCACCTTCATGTCGTGCTCGATGAGCAGGACGGTTATCCCTGAGTCGCGGATCTCTCTGATCAAAGCCACCAACTCCAGGCCTTCTTGCTCGTTCAGGCCGGCCGCCGGCTCGTCGAGGACGAGCAGGGATGGCCTGGTAGCCAGTGCGCGGGCGATCTCCAGCCGCCGCTGGTGACCGTAAGGCAGGTTGCAGGCCAGTTCGTCCCGATATGCGGACAGTTGCATGAATTCCAGGTAATGCTCGGCTTCGCCAACGATGTATGCCTCTTCCGCTTGTTGCGCTGGAGGGTGGAAGATTGCGCCCAGCACACCTGCCTGGGTGCGACAATGCGGGCCGGCCATCACGTTCTCCAGGACGGTCAAGTTGTTGAACAGGTGGATCGTCTGGAAGGTGCGGGCGATGCCGCGCTCGGTGATCTCGTGGGGCGGCAGAATTCTGACCCGATCCCACTTCTCCTGCAGCGGGGCGATTGGTAGCCAACTCATCCACCAGCTGGGGGTGCTCAGCCGCTCGCGCCAGGTGAGGGGCGGGCGGGCGATGCGTTCGCCCTGGAAGTAAATCTCGCCCGCGGTGGGCGAGTATACGCCGGTGATCATGTTGAAGATCGTGGTTTTCCCGGCGCCGTTAGGCCCGATCAAGCCCAGGATTTCGCCCTGGTTGATTGCGAAGTCAACGTGGTCAACGGCCAGCAGGCCACCGAACTTTTTGGTCAGGTCGTAGATTTCCAAAAGTGCCATAGTTTTCCTCATCTCAATCATGGCTCCCCTGAAAAAAGGCATCTCACCACGGAGCGTAGTATGGGCAGGCAGTGCCCATAAACGGAGAAGATAGAAAGAATTTGATATTTGGTTTAAGAAAATTCTACTTCACACGTCAAAAAATTAATTTTCTCAAGGTCAAGTTTAAAATCTCTGCGCTCTCTGTGTCCTCTGTGGTGAAATTCTTAGTTTTTTCAGTAGACTCAATCATCCATCGCCGGTGTGGGAAGGGATACTTCCTTCGCGCCGCGCATCTCCAAGCGGACGCGGCGACTGGGCCATAACCCCTCCGGCCGGAGGATCATCATGGTCACCATCGCGAAGCCCAGCCAGGCATCTCGCCAGGCCTTCAGCGGGCGAAAGAGTTCGGGCAGGGTGATCATGCCTAACGTGCCCACGAAAATTCCGGGGATAGAACCGGTACCGCCCAGGACGACGATGCAGAACATGATCACCGATTCCATGAACTTTGACATGTCGGGCGAGATGACCGTGATCTTGCCCGCGTAGAGCGCGCCTACCAGCCCGGCCCAACCGGAGCCTAACACGAAAGCGAGCAATTTGACGCGCGTGGTATCCACTCCCATTGCCTCGGCTGCCACTTCATCCTCGCGCACGTACATCCAGGCTCGTCCCAGGCGGGAATGTTCCAGCCGCTGCACGATGAAGATGGTGATGACCAGGAAGATCAACATGAGGTAGTAGTGATAGATTGGCTGTCGCCAATCGAGGCCGAATAGGGCCGGCCGGTCAATGCCGCTCAGCCCGTTCGCCCCACCGGTGATGCCGAACAGGTTGTTTACCAGCACCAGCCGTACCACCTCGCCGAAGGCAATGGTCACGATGCACAGGTAATCGCCCTGCAGGTGCAGGATGGGGCGGGTGATGAGATAACCGAAGAGCGCGGCCACGATGATGCTGGCAGGAAGCGTCAGCAGCAGCGGCACATCGAGGTAGAGATTGAGGAGCGCGGCGGTGTAAGCTCCCAGCGCGTAGAAGGCCGCATGGCCCAACTGGAACAGTCCGGCGTAGCCGACGATGATGTTCAGGCTCAAGCCCAACATGATGTAAAGGCCGGTGCGCCACAGCACAGAGCGGTAGTAGTTGCCCAGCGGCAGCGGCAATAAGACGGCCAGCGCGATGAGGCCCAGCTGCCACCGGAGCGGGTTCACCTGCCGGAGGCGTGTCAGTAAATTTTCCATAATTGCCTCCCTACAGTTTTTCCGCCATCCGCTCGCCGAGCAGCCCGGTGGGGCGGAAGATCAAGATGATGATCAAGATCACGTAGGCGATGACATCTTTCCATTGCGGCGATATGTACCCGGCGCCTAGCGTCTCGATGATGCCCAGAATCATGCCGCCGAGCATGGCTCCGGGGATATTGCCGATGCCGCCCATGATGGCGGCGATAAATGCCTTCAGACCGAAGGTCCATCCCAGCGTGAAATCGAACGAACCGTAATAAAGGGCCACGATCATGCCGGCCACTCCGCCCAGGCCTGGACCGATGACGAAGACGATAGCGATGATGCGGTCAACGTCTATGCCCATCAGCCGGGAGATGTCGTGATCCAGCGAGACGGCGCGCATGGCCGTGCCGGTGCGGGTGCGTTGGACGAAGAGGTACAGAGCGCCCATGATCAGGAAAGAGATCGCCAGGACGACGATCTGCATCACGCTGACCCGCGCGTCCCCTCCCAACGCGATTCTTCCCGTGGGCGTGATCCCGGTCGGGTAGGTCTTCCAGCTGGCGCCGTAGATGTTGCGGGCCAGACTTTCGAGGATGAAGGCGACGCCCAACGCCGAGATCACCGGGGCCAGTCGTCCCGCCGTGCGTAAGGGACGGTAGGCCACACGTTCTACCAGCACCCCGACGAGAGCCACGGTGGTCATCACGATGATGACGACCGGCAGGATGGCCCACGCGCCTGCCTGGGGCAGCAATGCCAGCAGGACATTCAGTCCGGTCAGGCCCAGATAGGCGCCCCACATGAACAGGTCGCCGTGGGAGAAGTTGATCAGCTTCAGTACACCGTAGACCATCGTGTAGCCCAGCGCGACCAGTGAGTAAAACGCGCCGATAGTTAAACCATTGATCAGTTGTTGGATAAATTGCATGAGGTTTCCCTGAACCCTTGCGAAGGTTGTCCTAACCTTCGCAAGGGTAGTAAGATTGGCCGTCGAGCCTACGGCTGCTGCGGGTTCATAATGAACTCGCCGCTCTCGTTGATTATGTAGGCCACATGGATGGTGCCTAGCCGGTCTCCCTTCTCATCCCAGCCCAGGATCGGGCCGGTGATACCGTTGAGGTTTTTGGCCTCATTGTGGAGGAATTCGGCCAGGACTTGTGAGTCGGTGGACTCGGTTTGCTCGATGGCGTAGCGAATGACGTTGAAGGCCTCGGCCGCCATCATCCACCACACGCTATCGGGCGACATGGCATACTCGGCCTCGAAGTCGGCCACGAATTTCTTTGCCTCTGGATAGTCCACGTCCTTGGGCAGCGGCTCAGTGGTGATGTAGGTGCCTGCGGCATTCGCCAACCCGGCGATCTGAACCATCTCAGGGTTATTGGAAGCGTTGCCCATCACCCAGGTCAGATCCAGCCCCAGTTCGCCACTCTGCTTGAGCAGCAGACCGCCCTGGGCGTGGTAGCCGGTGAAATAAATGGCATCCAGCTCGGCGGCCCCGATGTTGGTGAGAATGGGACTGAAGTCCTGGTCATCGGGATTGATGGCATCGTAGAAGACGACGTTAAGCCCCAGCTCTTCCGCGTAGCGTTTAGTGTGGTCGGCCAGTCCCTGGGCGTAGGTGGAGTTGTCGTGCAGGATGCCGATGTTCTTCGCGTTCAGCACGCCATCTATGAACTTGGCGGCGAAGAGGCCCTGACGATCATCCAGGAAGCAGACGCGGAAGAAACGTTGGAAGCCTTTCTGGGTCAGGCCCGTGGCGGTGGAGGATGGGGTGATGTGGAACAGGCCGGCATCGTTGTAGATCTCCGAGGCCGGCTCGGTAGCGGTAGAGTTGTAGGCGCCGATAACAGCCACGACCTCGGCATCCACCAGCCGTTGAGCCACCAGCGCAGCCTGAGCCGGGTCGCCGGCGTCGTCCTCGATGACCAATTCGATCTGGCGACCTAACAGGCCACCGGCCGCGTTTGTCTGGTCCACGAGCAACCGGACGGCTTTCTCGAAGCCCTGACCCTCGTAAGCGTAGTCACCGGTCATGGGACCTTCCAGGCCGATCTTGATTACCTCGGCTTCTTTTTGACAACCTGCGAACAGCGGCAGGGTCAAAACGAGCGACAGAAACAACAAAGTAAATTTTCTAGACATGATTCTCCTCCATTTGGGATCGTAAGTAGTGGCCCGGCTCATAGCCGGATCAGATGACCATACATTGCTTTGCAGATGCCGACTTGTTCCATAAGCCCTCCTTTCTATCAAGTGCCCGCGATTTCCAAACTCTTCTGGCCCGGGGCACGTGGGCCTTAGCCTGCGAGTCTATGTGGAGATGCGGGACAGGTAGACTCAGACAAGATAACTTTATCATACCGGTAAGCTTTCGGCCTGTCAAGTTTGGGGGAGGGGGCGTTTCAGGATTAAGGCGAGTTTTTACGGCGGGCGCGCTACCGCAGCAGTTGTTCACTTGAACTGTATCAACTCTCCAAAGATACCCGTCCCTGGGGGCGTGTTTGCCAGGGGCCTCGCGCAGGCGCGGTCCCCTTAGGCCGGCGGAATGTCAAACGACAATTAGCAATGCCCCTGCCGCGTGGGGTCGGCGACAGCAGCCCCCAATGCCCAGGCATGAATGCCAGGGCTACGCAGCTACGCCCCGTGAACGGGGCTAGCCGGCTGACTACTACCTTGAAAATAAACTTATTTTCTTCTCCGTGCCCTTCGTGTTCTCTGTGGTGAGATGCCCTTTAGATCACCCTCATTCAGCACTTACTATGTGACTCCCCCCCTTTTTGTGGTGGAGCAGCCCTTCGCTATTCACCGTCCCTGAATTGGGTGTAGTTCATGACTTTCGCGCTCTGGAACACGAAAGAGAAGATGCCCTGCCGTTGGAGGAAGGTAGCTAACCCCTCGCGGCGCGCGTTCTCGACGGTTTCCTGCCGTCGCTGCCCGGTTTTGACCTTCAGCCGGCCCACCAGCGGCGCGAGCTGCTGCGGGTCGAAGCGCCAGCCTGTCTGTTGGGCGACAAATTCCAGGAGACGATGGGTGTAGCGCGCCGGCTGTCCCTGGGGCTGACACTGGTATCCCGACAGTTTGCGGTAGTGAGAAGCGACCTGGCCGTAGCCCTGGCGGAACCCCTGCGCCTCCATCACCTGCTGAAATGCCTCCATGCGCTCCTCGAACGCCGGCGTGTCCAGTGTCTCAAAGCTGGCAAGCAATGAATCCAGCGGCAGCGCTGTGTGTAGCCAGCGTGACACATTCCACCGGAAGCCGTCACGCTCCTGCCAGGCGGCATCCCCTGAACCGCGATAGTTTCTGCGATGGGATCTCGCCTGCGCGTTGATGTATGCGGAATCCGCCAGCCAGATCAGCAAGTCGGCGTGGGGTAGGGCGGGTATCTCGACGCCGTAGAGCCACATCAAAAAGTGGATCGTGCCCAGGGGATACTTCTGGCGGAAGTTGCCCATGAATTTGCCGCAGACCTCGTTCAGGTTGCAGCTCGTGGCGAAGCCGGGCAGCTTATCCTGGGGGGAGAGGCGGACGATGTGGTGTCCTAAGGAGCGGCAGCGGGGATGGTAGATGTCCAGGTCGAGCCAGAGTGCGCCCAGGAGCTCGTCTCGCGTGAGGGACTCGGCGTAAAGTACCTGGGTGTAGCGGCTGTAAAGTCCTACGAGCCGGGCCGCCGGGTGCTGGTGTAGAAACAACGCGGTGCTGAGCGCCGCGTCCAGGTCGTCGCCCATGACGAGCAGTTCCGGGTCGGCGTGGGGCTTCAACCAGGGGTAGCGTGTGTAGAAGGTGGCGCGATCTTTCATGGCAAGTTACAAGTTGAAAGTTAAAAGTTAAAAGTTGAAAGTTAAGAGTTGCAAGTTGGAAGTTGAAAGTTACAGGTTAGAAGTTGCAAGTTTGTGGTAAGCTGTTCCGGCTTGGCCGCAGATCATTGATTTGCTCATTTGCACATTTGCCATTTGCCATTTGCACATTTGCCATTCGCCATTCGCCATTTGCCATTTGCTCATTTGCTCATTTTCTTTTCAGGATCCTCTCGATGGCCCAGCGGCCCCGTCCAAATTCCGCCGTAAGAATACGCAGTGTCTCTTTCTTGGTTTTTGGGGCGCGACGGAGCTCGGC
>JAUWHU010000253.1 GCA_030605705.1 Thermoflexia bacterium
CCGGAGGTTTCAATGAAAAATAATCCCATCCGCCTCGCCGTCATCGGCGGGTCAGGCCTGTACCAGATGCCGGAGCTAGAAAACGTGCATGAGGTGCGCGTAAGCACCCCCTTCGGCGATCCCAGCGACGCGCTGCTCGCCGGTGAACTTTCCGGCGTTCCCGTCGTCTTCCTGCCGCGCCACGGACGCGGGCACGTCCACACCCCCGGCGAGGTGCCCTATCGCGCCAACATCTACGCCCTCAAAAGCCTCGGCGTGCAGTGGATCATCGGCGTCTCGGCGTGCGGCTCACTACGCGAAGAACTCCCGCCGGGCCACATCGTGATCCCCGACCAGCTCTTCGACTTCACCAAAGACCGCCCGCGCACCTTCTTTGGCGCCGGACTCGTGGCTCACGTTTCAGTGGCCGACCCTTTCTGCCCCGATCTTTCACTCCTGTTAGCAGATACGGTAGCGGAGGCCGGTGGAACCGTCCACCGGGGCGGAGCCTTCATCACCATCGAAGGTCCCCGTTTCAGCACCAAAGCCGAAAGCCGCGCCTTCCGCGCCTGGGGCATGGACATCATCGGCATGACGACCAGCCCGGAGGCGTTCCTGGCCCGCGAAGCGGGGATGTGCTACGCGGTGATGGCCCACATCACCGACTACGATGTCTGGCACGAGAGCGAGGCCCCCGTCACGGTGGAGATGGTCATCCGGCGGCTCCAGGCCAACGTCGCCACCGCGCAACAGGCCATCGCGCTGCTGGCGCCCCGCCTGGCCGGGACGGAGCGCGTGTGTGATTGTAGCCGCGCGCTGGCGGCGGCTCTCATCACCGCCCACGACCACATTCCGCCGGAGACGCGGGGCAAACTCCACACCATCACCGAGCCGTACCTGTAAGGGATGCTCACTCAACCGCTACAGACAGCGCGCGACAGCCGGCCGGCCCCGCAGGCCAGCGTGCCACTCCTGATGGGGCTGGCCGCGCTCTTCGTGCTCGTGGGGGCGATAAACCTGTACTTCGCCGCGCCCACGGCAACGCTCACGCCCTGGCGACTGCTCGGCCTGGTGGGCGGTTGGACGTTGGCCTGGGGCAGTGGCTACGGCCTGCTGCGCGCCCGCTTACCCCACGGAGATCTGCTCCTGCTGCCCCCCGTTGCGCTATTGACCGGCTGGGGGCTGCTGCTGCTGGCGCGACTGGCTCCCGGCTTCCTGGCGCGCCAGATGGTCTGGCTATTGTTGGGGATGGCAGCTCTCTGCAGCACCGCCCTCTGGCCCCGGCTCCCCCGTTTCCTGCGTCGCTACCGCTACTCACTGTTGTGGGGAGGGCTGCTGCTCCTGAGCGCCACCCTCATCTTCGGCGTCAACCCCTCCGGACAGGGAGCGCGGCTGTGGTTAGGCGCTCACGGCTTCTACTTCCAACCCTCGGAACTGCTCAAGCTGCTGGCGGTGAGCTACTTAGCCTCCTATCTGGCGGATCGCCGGGAGGTATTGGGAGAGCCTGGCCCACACCTCTGGCCCGCCGTCTTAGGCCCCCTGCTGCTGATGATCGGGCTGGCCCTCGTGCTGCTCGCCTGGCAGGAAGACCTGGGAGCGGCGTTGCTTTTCTACCTCACCGCCTTAGCCCTGCTCTACCTCGCCTGGGGCAAACCGGCGCATGTCGCGCTCGGCCTGCTCCTCTTCGCGCCGGTGGCCGTCGCCGGTGCGAAACTCTCCTCGCGGGTAGCCCTCAGGGTCAGCATCTGGCTCAATCCCTGGGCGCCGGAGCAGGCGGATCGGGCTTTCCAAATTCTACAATCCCTCTTCGCAATGGCGGCAGGGGGATTGGTGGGAGAGGGCCTGGGACAGGGTCGCCCCACCCTCATCCCCGCCGTCCACACCGACTTCGTCTACGCCGCCCTGGTGAACGAATTTGGCCTCAGCGGCGCGTTAGTGCTGCTCGCGGTGCTGGCCTTCCTCGTCCAACGCGGACTCCGGCTGGCACAACACAGCAAATCACCCTTCGAATCTTTCCTGGCGGGAGGCATCTCCGCCCTCATCGGCATCCAAAGCTGGGTGATCATCGCGGGAAACGCCAAACTGATTCCCATCACCGGCGTCACGCTACCCTTCCTCAGTTACGGCGGCTCCTCGCTGGTCACCTTGATGGCGGCGATAGGGTTATTGCTGAATCTATCTGCCCCCCACCCCCTGCCACTCAGCCTCTCTCTGCCCCACGCCCGCACCGTCGTACCCCTGCGCCGCACCGCCGGACGGTTAGGGATGGTGCTCCTGACCTTGTTAGCCAGCGTCGCCGTGGGCACCGGCAGCTGGGCGGTGCTGCGTACTGCTGAGCTGCGAAGCTACCCAACGAATCCCAACCGCATCCTGGCCGAGCTGCGCATCCGCCGGGGACGCATTGTGGACCGGCGCAACACCCCCTTAGCCGATATTCACATCACCGAGGATGGATTTGTCGAGCGCACTTATCCCTTGCCGGAAGCCGCGCCGGTAGTGGGTTATGCCACCCTTGAATACGGTACCGGCGGCATTGAAGCTACCTGTGATGCTGCGCTGCGCGGGGATGTCGGGCGCACGCCCTGGCAGCTGCTCTGGGCCGGCCTCCTGCACGAGGACCCGCAAGGCCACTCCGTCGCCCTCACCCTCGACGCGCGCCTGCAGCAGACGGCCCAACGCCTTCTGGCAGGACAACGGGGAGCGGTGGTGCTGGTGGATGCTCACACCGGCGAAGTGCTGGCCTTAGCCTCCGCCCCCACCTACGACCCCGCCTCGGTGGCCGGGCTGTGGGATTCGCTGCGCGACGATCCCGACGCACCGCTGCTCAATCGCGCGACGCAGAGCCTGGTCCAGCCAGGGGCCAGCCTGGAGACCATCGTGTTGAGCGTCATACTGCAAGAAACAGAATTTCCCCCGCCGGCCGCGCCATTCACTGCGCCGGTCACGGTAAACGGCACGGCCCTCACTTGCCGCGTCACACCGGCGGGAGAGACCTGGGAAGCAGCCTTAGTAGCGGCCTGTCCGGCCCCCTTCGCAGAAGCCGGCGTGGCGTTAGGCACGGCTCGCCTGCAAGACACCTTCGCCGCCTGGGGGCTGACCACCGCCCCCGATTTCGA
>JAUWHU010000488.1 GCA_030605705.1 Thermoflexia bacterium
CTTGCCAGCGTGAAGGGACAATCAAGTGCAAGGGGATGTTGGCTTCAAAGGATTGTGTGTTCATGCGGCCACCTGCACTTTCAGCGTCCAGCGGTTCACCGGCATTCCGGCAGCCAGGACGGTGATGGCCTCTGGTCGCTCCCTTACTACGTTGTAGCGCGCGACCAATGTGGTTCCGCTGGGCAGCAGACCGGTCAGGGCCACACGCAGCGGCGCGTAGCGTTGCAGCAGCTCTACGATGTCTGGACGTTGCAAGGTGTGGAAAACTCGCATGGGATCCGCGCCTCTGGCGCGTGCCTGTTGCCAGGCATGAGACGAAACTAATGGTGACATGAAAAACCTCCCGCAGTTTGAACTTGCGGGAGATACACTTCCAGATATAATGTAATTATCTGGGGAGTGTGCTCTCCCTGGGTCAACGTCCCCGGCTGTGTAACATACAGCGCGGGGACAACTTGTTTGCTCGCGTCCGCCCTGTCGTCAAGGGACCATGCCCCGCCAACCACAACGGTCGGTCGGCGTCACGGGCGGGGCCGGCGCGAGATAGAACACGAGCCGGAAAGCGGTCCCTCACCGCTCTCCGGCTCGACGATCTTTGTTTCTTTTCACCGTACTCAGGGTGGAGGGAAAACCCCTTTGTTGCCCCCCCGTGGGGGGGGGATGTGAATGTGCCCGAAACTGGCTCTATAATAGCATAGGTTTTAAGACTTGTCAAGAGTTCTAAGACCCAAAACATAAAAAAAGCGAGGATTTCCCCCGCTTTTTCTCTTTTCTTATGTTTTTTGCCTTACGTAAAAATCTCTACAGCTCCCTGTAAATCCATTCCTTTAGGAATTAATCGACGACCTTGCCTACCGCGTCTCTTTTTAAGATCGGCTAGAGACTTGGCTTGTTGTAAAGAGATAAAAATTATTCGGTTGGAGCCTCTTCCTCTTTGTTCTAGCCATCCATTTTGGTACCAAAGATATACAGTGCCTGGATTCAACTCTAGTTTCCTTGCTGCCTCACTGATAGAAACCAGTTCATCACCCTTGTCTTTCGCTTCTACTTGCGCCGCTACCACCGCCACATCCTCGTCAGCCACCATGACCTCCTTGTTGACCTTTACCGCCTGCATTATACCAGATTCCACGGCGCGGCGCAACATGGCGACGTTCACGCCGTAGCGCGTGGCGGCTTGGTTGAGAGGAATATAGGTCGGCAGATTATCAGGTGACATGCGGCACCTCCTGTACCCGTAGAAGCACGACGGCCCGGCACAATGGCCGGGCCGCGATGAGCCGGAGTGAGCGGCCCGGTGAGGCCGTTCTGTGTGGCTGGGGGCGGAGGATTTGAACCCCCACATACGGATTCAGAGTCCGCTGTCCTACCATTAGACGAGCCCCCAGAGATACAAACTCTTCGTTTGTGGCCCCATTTTACCACGAGTCTTCCATCTGACAAACGGGGCGCGCCGGCAAGAGATTCCCTCATCTGAAACGCGCCTCTTTTTCCGTGGGCGGGTATTTTGCTCAGAGGTATGCTATAATAGAAGAACATCTGGCCGCGGGCGACTGCAAAGGAGCGGGTATGCCCGTACCGGCCACCCGCGCCAATAAAAACCATAGCTAATCTGGAATGACTTCCCTGAAAAAGGGCTAATTTTAACGCAGACGTAGTATGGGCAGGCAGTGCCCATAACGCAAGGGCGCAGAGATTTTTGAATGATGCTTCAATATTTTTGAAAATCAATGCCTTTGACTAAACAAGTCTTGAGCTAGCGCCTAATTTTCTTTGCGTCTCTGCGCCTCTGCGTTGAAGTTTTTGGTTTTTTCAGTAGACTCTGGAATTACAAATTGCGCAAATCTCAGCGCTGTGGGCACTACCTGCCCACACCTACGGTCTGCGGTGAGGGCTTTCATTAGGAGGAAACTTTCATGCGTAAACCCCAAATCGTCCCCTACGGGAGCTGGAAATCCCCCATTACTTCGGATCTGATCGTCTCGGAGATGGTCCACCTCGGAGCAGTGGTGTTAGATGGGACGGACATCTACTGGTTGGAGGGCCGTCCGGCAGAGGGTGGGCGCAATGTGATTGTGCGCCGGACGCCGGATGGCCGGACGCGCGACGTGCTTCCCGCTCCCTTCAATGCGCGGACGCGAGTGCATGAGTACGGTGGCGGCGCTTACACTGTCCACGCGGGGGTGATCTATTTCTCGAATTTCGCCGACCAGCGACTGTACCGCCTGGAACCCGGCGGCGAGCCGGAACCGCTCACGCCTGAGAAATCGCTGCGCTACGCCGATGGGGTTGTGGATCCGCGCCGGGGGTGCATGTTCTGCGTGCGGGAGGATCACACAGTCGCGGGGGAAGCTGTCAACACGCTGGTAAGTCTCAATCTGGCGGGCGATCCCGAAGGCGGGCGCGTCCTGGTCTCCAGCAACGATTTCTACGCCACGCCGCGCCTCAGCCCGGATGGCCGGCGTCTGGCCTGGCTGACCTGGAACCATCCAAACATGCCCTGGGATGGGACGGAGCTTTGGGTGGCAGAGGTGCTGGCAGATGGGACCCTGGGGGACGCGCAGCTGGTCGCCGGCGGCGCGACGGAATCCATCTTCCAGCCGGAGTGGTCGCCGGACGGCACACTCTACTTCGTCTCTGACCGGACTGGCTGGTGGAATCTCTACCGCTGGCAGGGTGGAGAGGGTGAACCTTTGCACCCCCAGGCGGCCGAATTCGGCCTACCGCAGTGGGTCTTTGGCATGACAACCTACACCTTCATCTCGCCGGAGACGCTGCTCTGCACTTACACTCAGGATGGCAGCTGGCACCTGGCCCGCTTAGATGTGCAGTCGTACGCCTTCGAGGTGCTGGCCCTGCCGTACACTCGTTTCAGCGCGCCCCGGGTCGGGCCGGAGGGCATTGTTGTGCTCGCCGGCGCGCCTACGCAGCCCTCCGCCATCGTGCTGTTAGAACCGGACAGCGGCGCGCTCATCGCGGAACTGCGCCGCTCCAGCGCCGTCGCGCCGGAGGCAAGATACCTCTCAGTGCCGGAGTCACTGGAGTTCCCCACGGCGAACGGGTTGACAGCCCACGCTTTCTTCTATCGTCCGCAGAACCGGGATTACGCCGCCCCGGCAGACGAACGCCCCCCGCTCCTCGTCTTCAGCCACGGCGGCCCGACCGGTATGACCTCCAATACCTTAAACCTGAACATCCAGTATTGGACCAGTCGCGGCTTCGCCGTCCTCGACGTGAACTACGGCGGGAGCGCCGGTTATGGACGTGCTTACCGGCAACGACTGAACGGCCAGTGGGGCATCGTGGACGTGGAGGATTGCGTCAACGGAGCACGCACCCTGGTGAAACAAGGACTGGTAGATGGTGTGCGGCTTGCCATTCGCGGGGGGAGCGCGGGCGGCTACACAACGCTCTGCGCGTTGACCTTCACCGATGTCTTCCAGGTCGGCGCGAGCTATTTCGGCGTCGCCGATGCCGAAGCGCTGGCGCAGGACACCCACAAGTTCGAATCCCGCTATCTGGATAACCTGATCGGCCCTTACCCTGAACGCCGCGATCTCTACGTCGCGCGCTCACCTATCCATTTCACGGAGCGACTCTCCTGTCCCGTGATCTTCTTCCAGGGATTGGAGGATCGCGTCGTGCTACCCAACCAGGCTGAGATGATGGTCGCCGCCTTGCGTGAGAAGGGCGTGCCCGTCGCTTATCTCCCCTTCGCAGGGGAGCAACACGGGTTCCGGCGTGCTGAGACCATCAAGCGCGCGTTGGACGCTGAACTCTACTTCTACTCGCGGATCTTCGCTTTCGCGCTGGCGGAACCGGTGGAGCCGGTCTCAATCGAGAATTTATAGGGGAAAATGTGCCGTCGTACTACTCTCAACTTCCAACTTCCAACTTGTAACTTGTAACTTCCAACTTGTAACTTTCAACCTTCTTTAAGGAGAGGGCAAGTCACGCAAAAAATGGACCCTTCACCCACCACACTGTGTACAGAAATTTCCCCTCCCTGCGCTTCGACAAGTTCCCTGACCAGCGCCAGGCCCAGTCCCCTGCCGTTGTACTTGCTGGATGTGTCGGTTACAACCTTGTAGCCGCGTTCAAAGATGCGGGGCAGCTCATCTGCCGGGATGCCGATGCCTGTATCCGATACTTGCAGCCGGGCACATTTGGCATCCTTGTGGAGTTTTAGTGTGATGGCGCCGCCCGCCGGTGTGAATTTCAAGGCATTGCCCAGCAAATTATCCACCACACGCGCCACATTCACGGGATCGGCAAAGATCTCGACGGGGGCAGGTGTGATTTCGGAGAGTAGGGTTAACCCGGCGGCAGCAGCTTTTACCTGGAAATCATTCAGCAGCTCCTTGACCAGTGAGACCAAATCCACCGGTTGTGGCCGCAGTTGCTTCGTCGCCATCATCAAAAAGACGTTGAGGTCTTTGATCATGGTGGAAAGCATTCGGGAGCGCCGGGCGATACTGCCCACTGCCTTTTCCTGTTGCGGTTGTAGCGGCCCTATAGCGCCATCTTCCATGAGTTCTGCCTGCAAACGGATAATGGACAAGGGGGTGCCCAATTCGTGGGAAATGTTCTGGAAGAATTCGTTCTTGGAACGGCTCAGCTGCTTAAGCCGTTTGAGGGCTGCGGCCAGCTCTTGGGCGCGTTCCTGGGCCTCGGCGAGGAGACGTGCTTTGCCGATGGCCGTCGCCAGTTGTCCGGCTAACGTCACCAGTAAGCGTTCGTCGTTGGCCGTGAAGGCGTTAAGCTGGCGACTTTCGGCGTTCAGCACGCCGATGCACTGTCCTCCCACTTGCAGCGGTACACATAGTTCCGAACGCATTTTGCCGGTCAGCGATATATAGTCCGGCTCCTGGCTCGTGTCGGCGACGCGACGGGGTTGAACCGTCAGCGCGACCTGTCCGATGATCCCTTGCCCCAGGGGGATGGGGACAGGGGAGAATTTTCCTATGCCGATGCGGTACGAAGGATGAAAATCCAGGACGCCGGTGACGTCATTGAGGAGCAGAATACCGAAGCTGTCGGGGTAGAGAGCCTCACCGATCAAGTCGGTGGTCTGTGCGATCAGCGTGTCCTCATCGGTGATGGCCGCGCCGACAGTGGACACCGCGTGTAAGAGAGAGAGCTCTTGAAGTTGCCGCTGGGCTGCTTCAAAGAGCTCCGCATTGCGGATGGCGACTGCGGCCTGGTCGCCCAGCAATTCCAGAGCGCGCAGCTCATTCTCATCAAAATAGTGGGGATCATCGAAGGCGATGTTCATCACCCCGATCACCTGCTCACCGATGCACAAAGGGAGCGCGGCGATGGCCCCTTTCCAGGGGGTGTCGACAAAAAGAGGGTTGGTTTCTATGTTGGGAACGACGATCCGCTGACCCGTGCGCGCGGCCAGGTAAGTGACGCCGTCTTCCCTGGGAGCGGCAAAGGGCTTATGCCGGGCCTCCCCTGCCCAGCGCGCCGCACCGAAGTGCAGTCTCTCTCCATCGTAGAGGAAGATGTGCGCGTCGGTGGCCTTGACCAGCTCGAGAGTGTGTTCCATGATGACTTGTAGCACCGGTTTCAGCTTCAGCGTGGAGGTAACGTGCAGACTGGCCTGACGGATGGCCTGGAGTTCGGCGTTGCGTTCGCGCTCATCTGCAAAAAGCCGGGCGTTTTCGAGCACGATAGCTGCATGGGCAGCCAAAAGCTCCAGCATGTTTTGATCGTTCTGGGTGTAGGTGTGGGGCTGATAGCTTTGTGTGGAAAGCATACCGAAGACCCTGTTCCCCAATCGCAGCGGCACGGCTAAGATAGAGCGCATGTGCTCTGGATCACCAAAATGGACCACGTCAATGCCCTCCATTTGCTCCATATCGGCGATGCGCAGGGGTTTACCCGTCGTGATCACGTGTCCGCTAAGCCCTTGATCGCGGGAGAGCCGCCGTGGCTTCATGCGCCCGCTGTGGTCTACAAGGTAAACTAAATTGATGTTCTGCCGTTGTTCATCCAGCAGACTGATCACGAAGGCTTCGCTGGACATCAGCCGCGCTGTGGCCCGATGGATCGCAACATAGAGCTGCTCCATATCCAGGCCGGCCTGGGTGATTTCCTGGCTGGCCCAGTGAAGGATGGACAACCGCTGGGCGGCTTCTCTGGTAGTACGAAAGAGCCGTGCGTTTTGAATGGCGACGGCAACTTGTGCGGCCAGAGTTTCCAGAATGGCGATCTCCTGCGCCTGGATACCGTTAACGCTGTCGCTTTTGACATCCAGCACCCCGATGGTTTCTCCGTGGGCTTGCAAGGGCACGACCAGTTCTGAGCGTACGTCGGGCAATTGTTCTGTGGGGATGTAATCGGGACATGCTTGAACGTCGGGAACGAACACGGTTTCGCCGGTTGTGGCAGCCTTGCCGGTAATGCCTTGGCCGAGCTCCAGAGTGTATCCCGGTTTGAGTGCTCCATCCACATAGCCGCCGTAGCCAGCATGAAATACCAGCCGCTCATTCTCGATAAGGGCTATCTCTACGTTGTAGAGCTGCAAAGATTCAGCCAGCGAACGCCCGATTTCCGGGAGGAGCGTGTCCAACGTCAAGATCGCGGTGAGCCGCCGCCCGATCTCGTTGATCACGGTGAGATATTGCGCTTCGCGCCGGACCTCTCTCACATTGCGCAGTTGTTCGATGGCCGGCGCCAGTTGTCCGGCCAAGGTGACGAGCAAGCGCTCATCCGCTGCTGTGAAGGCATCGAGGTGGTTGCTTTCAGTGTTCAGCACCCCGATGATTTTTTCTCCGATTTTGATGGGAACGCATAGCTCAGAGCGTGTCCGAGGATTGACTTTGACGTAGCTCGGTTCTTGAGTGACGTCAGAGACGCGGCGGGACTGACCATCCAGTGCGGCCGCCCCCGTCAGCCCTTGCCCCAGAGGGATCGTGGCGCGGCGTTCCGTCTTGGCGCCCAGCCGATATGCGGTGTGGAGGCGCAGAACGCCGGCGGCGGAATCCAGCAGTAGCACCTCAAAGTTGTCGGCATGAAGCGTTTCACCGATGAGCCGGGTTGTACGCTCCAGCAACTCCTCCTCGCTGCCGGCTTCGC
Organism: Thermoflexia bacterium; assembly: GCA_030605705.1. Classification (GTDB taxonomy): domain Bacteria; phylum Chloroflexota; class Anaerolineae; order B4-G1; family SLSP01; genus JAUWHU01. Next base: position 7,084 of record JAUWHU010000488.1, read on the forward strand.
TCTCGGCGACGGCGACAGTGTGCAGGAGGGTGAGCTCTCTCAAACGATGCTGCAACAGGCTCCCCACTTGTCGCAGCTCTGCCACGGTGCGCTCCAGTATGATGACCTCTCGGCTCAAGCGAGCGGCGCGCAACAACATCCCCAAGGCCATTCCCGCAGTGATGAGCAGGATCAGGTGTCCGGAAGAAGCATAGGTGATGTTGTAACGGGGAAGAGGCGGCAGCTTATTGAGCAACCCCAGGGCCAGGGTAAAGAGGCTGATGAGGCCCAACCATCTCGGCCACTTGCGCGGCATCGTGAGGCCGCCGATGAGGGCGATTAACAAGGCCCCGCTCAAGGCGCTGGCCAGGGTGATTCCCTGAAAAAATAATTCTGTGCCGCTGTAGGCAACGATCACAGCGAGGATGAGCCAAAATCCCGAGGATTCTGTGTCGTGATGCCGTATCTGCGTGGCCCGGATGGCACATGCCAGCGCGAGGAGCAGGGGACCGCTAACGGCGAGCTGCTGCCAGGTGTGGCGCTGGAAGTAGCTGACCAGCACGAGGGCCAGCGAAATCAGCAACCCACCGACCAGTATCCGGCTCAACCATAGGACTTCCATTGCGCCCAGCTGCTGGCTATTTCTTTGCTCGGATGGTAGCATCGCTATTGGTTCTGGCACGAGCCCCTCTAACCCTTCTGCGACCCTCAATTCCTCCTTTCCTGGATGAATACCGAGGAGAAGGGGGCAGTTTGAATATAGTAAGATTATACCACGGAAATACTAAAACTTCAACCTCGTGAGGATCCGCCTTAGCAGGGCGTTCGATGGTGACTCTGCAAAATGTTGGCTACCTTGTTAAGCAGAAAATTTACCACCAAGGCGCAAAGAACGCCAAGTTTTCCTGCGTTTTCTTTGCGCCTTGGCATCTTGGCGGTTTAGATTGTCGCCGCCATGGTCTCCAACACTCTGGCTCACTCCATTTTCTCAAACATGTCCTTGCCCACCCCGCAATCTGGACAGGTCCAGTCGTCGGGCAGGTCCTCAAAAGATGTGCCGGCTTTGATCCCGTGAGCGGTATCTCCCACCGCCGGGTCATAAACGTAACCACACACCATGCACTCCCATTTCTCCATGATAATCCTCCTATGCTTTTGCTGATATGGCAACTTTAGAACGTCCAGGGCAGCAGAAAACAGCTCTGAGGGCTGTCTGCCGCTTAACATATTCTACATTACTGAAGTTAAACTTGCAAATGTGGTCGCCCTCAAGCGGGCAGGGACAAGCCCTGCCCCTACTACGATTTCGCCCGGTCGCGCTTCCACAGTGGAGCCTTCGCTTCCAAGATGCCGCGCAGATCGAAGACTTGGTCACGCAGGGCGGCAGCCTTCTCGAATTCCCAGGCATCGGCGGCGGCGCGCATCTCCTTTTCCAGCGCGCGGATGAGCTTCTCCAGCGTGGCGGGTTCCAGTTCCTCCGGCTTGAGATCCAGTTCACTTTCTTCCTGGGAGGCCACGCGCACCCGGTCGGTGAGGTCGTGGATTTCCTTGATGATGCTCTGCGGTTCAATGCCGTGCGCCTCGTTGTACGCCTGCTGCTTCTCACGGCGCGTTTCGGTCTCGGTCATTGCGGCCTGCATCGCGTCGGTTATCCTGTCAGCGTACATCACCACGGCGCCCTCGGTGTGCCGCGCCGCGCGCCCCATCGTCTGGACGAGGGCGGTCGCGCTGCGCAGGAACCCCTGTTTGTCGGCGTCCAAGATCGCCACCAGGCTCACTTCCGGCAAGTCCAACCCCTCGCGCAGCAGATTGATCCCCACGACGACATCGTACTGGCCCAGGCGCAGGTCGCGCAAAATCTCCACCCGTTCGATGGTCTGTATCTCGCTATGGAGATATTGCACCTTGATCTCTAGCTCCTTCAGGTAATCCGCCAGGTCTTCGGACATCCTTTTGGTCAGCGTGGTGACCAGCACGCGCTGGCCTTTGGCGACCCGTTCCCGGATGCGTCCCACGAGGTCGTCCACCTGCCCTTTGGTGGGCAGCACAATGACCTGCGGGTCTACGATGCCGGTGGGACGGATGACTTGCGCTACCACTTGTTCGGCGCGCGCCAGTTCGTAAGGGCCGGGGGTGGCCGTGGTGTAAATGACCTGGCTCAGCCGCGCCTGGAACTCATCGAAGGTGAGCGGACGGTTATCGAGCGCGGAGGGCAGGCGGAAGCCGTAGTCCACCAGCACCTGCTTGCGGCTGCGATCCCCCCGGTACATACCGCGCACCTGCGGGATGGTCATGTGCGATTCGTCCACGACCAGCAGAAAGTCGTCGGGAAAATAGTCCATCAGCGTCCACGGAGGGGAACCGGGCGAGCGTTGGTCCGTGTGGCGCGAGTAGTTCTCGATGCCAGAGCAGTAGCCGACCTCGCGGATCATCTCCAGGTCGTAGCGGGTGCGCTGCTCCAGTCGCTGCGCCTCCAGGAGCTTGTTCTGTGCCTGGAGCTCCACCAGCCGGGCCTCCAATTCCTCCTCGATGTCGCCCTGCGCCTGCTGGAGTTTCTCCTCAGAGGTGACGTAGTGCCGCGCCGGGAAAATCTTGATCTCTTGAGGAGTATCCAACACCTCGCCGGTGAGCGGCGCGATCTCGGTGAGCCGCTCGATCTCATCACCCCAGAAAGAGACACGGTAGGCGGTCTCGGTGTAGGCCGGGCGGATTTCCAGCACATCGCCGCGCGCGCGGAAGGTGCCGCGCTTGAAATCTATGTCGTTGCGGCTATAGTGGATAGCTACCAGGTGACGCATCACCTTCTCGCGGCGGATCGTCTGCCCGACGCGCAGCGGCAGGATGACCTTGCCCCACTCTTCGGGGCTGCCCAGCGCGTAGATGCAGGAGACAGAGGCCACGATGAGGACGTCGCGCCGCGTGAGTACGGCGGCAGTGGACGCCAGCCGTAGCCGTTCGATCTCATCGTTGATGTCGGCATCTTTCTCGATGTAGAGGTCGTGCTGCGGGAGATAAGCCTCCGGCTGGTAATAATCGTAGTAAGAGACGAAGTATTCGACGGCGTTCTGGGGAAACAGCTCCCGGAACTCTGCGTAGAGCTGCGCGGCCAACGTCTTGTTGTGTACCAGGATCAGCGTGGGCCTTTGCACCTGGGCGACGATGTTCGCCACGACGAAGGTCTTGCCCGTACCTGTCGCCCCTTTCAACACCTGGTGGCGATAGCCCTGGTTGATTCCCGTGACCAGTTCAGCGATCGCCTGCGGCTGGTCGCCGGTGGGCCGGAAGTTAGTTTCTAAGACGAATTGCTCACTCATGGTTATCTCCTGCTACTTCTGCGCGACGACGAAGACACGCCCTTCCTTTTCGGGGTTATCCAGCGGCATCGTCAGCGCCTGGAGGCGAGCGAAGTGGGCGTACCGGAAGCCGGCTGCTGACAAGGCGGCGCGCACGGCAGACAGCTCGAACATGGTGTTGAAGACCGTCTCGTCAAAGCGCTCGTAACGCCCATCTTCCTGGCGCAGGAACCCCGAAATCTGTATGTAAGCGCGTCCCTCGGCCTCCAGCACCACCCCCCGGCTGATGAGAAACAGTTCTTCGGAATCCTGCACGCTCACGCCGCCCCAACGCTGCAGGCCGAGGCGGGTGTTGAGATCGAAGATGAACCAGCCCCCTTCCAGGAGCACGGCGGCGACGGAATGGCAGCAACGTTGCAGCGACTCCAGGTCGGGCAGGTGATTGAGCGCGTCGTAGGTGGAAATCACCAGGCCGAAACGCTCCTCCAACGTGAAGTCTGCCGCGTCGCCGTGGACGAAGCGCGCCTGACCGGTAGCCAGGGCAGCGCAGGTGTTCTGCCGGGCGTAGTGCAACATCGCCGGCGAGAGATCCAACCCGGTGACGCGGTACCCGTGTTCCAGGAAGTGCCGCGCCAGTTGCCCCGTGCCGCAGCACAGATCCAGGACGGCGGCGCCGGTTTGGCCGGCGACGGTGTGAGCATAGAAATCCCGGAGGCGCGGCGCGACCTCGTTAGCAAAGCCGCCCCAGCGCAAATTATAGATGCGCGCGAATCCTTCACCGTATGCTTGCATAGGAAACCCTCCTTGGGTATTTACGCATTGGGGCAAAAGCCGCACTTACATTGCTCCCAGCCCCCGTCTCGGGGGCGTCCCCTGGGCAAGTTCCTCGTCAACCCGCCCCCGGGGACGGGGGCTCAGAGCGTTTGGGAGCAGACGTGTCACTCCTGCCATAGTGCGTATTTACTGTGGAAATAAATATCATCTCAATATTTCGGGGCGTTTTTTACCACGGACATAGTATGGGCAGGCAGTGCCCATACTATGCTCTGTTTGTGGGCACTGTCTGCCCACACCTATGGTCTGTGGTGAGAATGACAGACGACGGAATGTTTCCCCCTATTTATTGAGCAGATACGCGGCAATGCTAAATGTTAATCCGCCCACCAACGACCTTCTCTCCCTCTCAATTCATCCAGCTCTTGCAGCGACCGGCAGAATTGCACCACTCCCGCTATCGCTTCCAGCAACTCTGCCGGCACTTCCTCTTCATCCAGTATGCCCACGACAATGGCATACGCCACTGACATATCATTTGATCCATAGTTATACTGTTTGAATAGCGCCCGCGATGGCCCCGTCTCCCACTCGTGGATTTGGTGGCTCATTTCCCCGCTGCAGATGGCCCCACGCCGCCATTCAGCAAAGTGCTGATCTAGTTTCAGCAGTTCTCGATGCAACTCTCTCTCATACGCTTCCGTCATCCATTCTCGCATCAGCCGTTTGATTGGTTTTGGATACTCTTTCATGACCTTTCTCCTATGAAAGCTCTCACCGCAGACCGTAGGTGTGGGCAGGTAGTGCCCACAGCGCTAAGATTTTCGCAATTTACAACTCCA
>JAUWHU010000194.1 GCA_030605705.1 Thermoflexia bacterium
GCGCACACTGCTGACCTCCTGCAACAACACTCCCCAGCTCGTGAGGGGTGGTCGCAATCCCAACCCCAAAAAACTGAGCGCCGTCTCAGAGAGGATCATGCCGGGGATCATCAATGTCGCAATCACGATGATGTGGCTCAACGTGCCGGGCAACAAGTGCCGGAACATCAAACGCACATCGCTGGCCCCCGCGCTCTGCGCGGCCAACACGTACTCCCGCTCACGCAGCGAGAGGATCAGACCACGCACCTGACGGGCCAGACCGCCCCAGCGGATAAAGATCATGATCAAAGTCAGCATAAAGTAAACCATGATAGGCGACCAACCCATGGGAATGGCGGCGGCCAGGGCCATGAAGAGCGGGATATCGGGGAAAGCGCCCACGAACTCGGTGAGCCGCTGGACGAGGATGTCCACCATGCCCCCATAGTAACCCGAGATCGCGCCCATGACGCTGCCCAAAATGAACGTCCCAGTCTGCCCGAGGAGACCGATCAACAGGGAAAGTCGTCCACCAAAGATAATGCGCGATAAGACATCGCGCCCCAGGCGATCGGTGCCAAACAAGAAAGCATAGCCGTCTGGCGCTGCCTCGAGATTGACGCCAAAGAGATGGCGGTTCATGGGAATCAAACCCAGCAGTTTATAAGGCTCTGCCGCCTTGGGCAACAGGGCCAGCGGGAAAATCTGGGCTTCATCCACCACATAGAAACGTTTGCGCAACTCCAAATCAATTTCCTTCTCCAGTCCGTAAACTGAGGGAATCAGACTGAACTTCCCCTCCTGGTTCTTGAAAACCAGGGGTTGCGGGCGGGCCTCCAGGTATTCGGATTGGAAGTCGAGGGGATAAGGCGCGACAAATTCAGCCAAGATGCCGCAAAGAAGATAGAAGAGGATCACGATGATCCCTCCCACCACAGCCATCTTATTCTTCTTGAACTTCCACCAGACCAGCGCTAAGTAAGCCTGACTGATTTGTTCCTTCTGAACGTCGTTATTCTCAGCCATAGTTCACACTCCTTCATTCCAGGCGGATGCGCGGATCAAGCGCGGCCAGCATCAAATCTGCCAGCAGACTGCCTATCAGCGTCATTAACACGATGAAGACCAGCACTGTACCGGCCAGATACATATCCTGGCTCTGTAAGGCCAACACGTACAACGGGCCCACGGTTGGCAAGTTGAGCACCGATGCCACCAACGCGTTACCCGCTACAACGCTGGGCAGCGTCTCAGACCCCAAGATGATGATCAAAGGGTTGATCGCCACCCGCACCGCGTGTTTCCACGTCACCTGCTGCTTCGTCAAACCCCGTGCGCGCGCGGCTTCGACGAAAGGTTGCCCCAAGGTCTCCAGCAGGTTACCACGCATGATGCGCACCAGCCCTGCCGTGCCCGTGACACTGCCTACCAGCGCCGGAATCCAGAGATGCTTCAGCAGATCAATGACTTTCGCGATACTCCAGGGCGCGTCCTTGTACTCCTGAGAGAACAAGCCACTGACCTCCTGTCCCAGGACGACCATCGCAAAAAACATCACAATGAGCGCCAACAGGAAGCCGGGCATCCCCAATCCGATAAAACTCAACGTCGTGAATATCTGATCACCGACAGAATACTGGTGCGTGGCAGAATAGACCCCGATCGGGATAGCCATGCCCCATTGTACTACAATGACCGAAACAGCCATTAGCACAGTAAATCCTATCCGGTTGCCTAATATCTCCGTAACCGGACGCTCAAACTCAAACGATTCGCCAAAATCGCCCTTGATGAAATTCGAGGCCCAGATCCAATAACGATCCAATAAGGGCTTATCCAAGCCGTAACGCACCCGATACTCCTCGATGCGCAGCTCAGCGCTGCGATCGCCACGTGCCTGGAGATCCTGTAGTTTTTTGGTCAAAAAGTCACCCGGCGGCAGCTCAATGATCAAAAAACTCACGAAGGACACCAGGACAAGCATGATCGCAGCATAGCCCAGGCGGCGAAGAATGTACGAAAGCATAGGTACCTCCTCAACAGCGGCTAACAGAAAACTTGCTCAGTTTACAAAAATTTCATTGGTAAAGTATTAAGACATGGCGGGCGAGAATTCCGCCCGCCATGTAGAACATCATTGCCGGCAGTAACTAGTAGTGTTTACTGCTCGATCCAGTACTGCTCGGGATAGGTATTGCCGGGGCTGCCAGGCGCCCACGGGCCGAGTATACCACCAGGCACGTTGTGGACGTTGTCCTTGATCACCACGGGCATCGGCTGGTCGCCGGACGCGCCAATCACGAAGGGGCCTTCCGCAATGTAGACACGGACGGCTTCCCAGACGATCTCGTCGCGCTCTGCAATCGTGGGCAACTGCTTGCCCTTGTCGTAGAGTTCCTGCAAGACCTTGGCGGGGCCTTCAGGCGCCCAACCCCTCTCACCGCCGGTGGAGTAGTACATACCCTGCATGGGGAAGGCGCGCGCGCCCTCACCGCCGCCGCGCAGCGGGAAGATCCAGTCGGGGTAGGTCCAGAGGTCCAGCTCAGAGGCGTGGGTGTTGCGGATCATGTACAAGCCGTTGTCACCGCGGATACCCCAGTCGGGTTGCCCGATCAGGTTGTTGACCAACACATCGACGCCCACTGCCTCGAGGTTCTGCTTGTAAATCTCATTGGACTCGATGCAGACGCGCTCGCCGCCCCAGTCGCCCTGGTCTATGACGAAGGTGAAGGGCTTGCCACTGGGTAGATCGCGCAAGCCATCGCCATCGGCGTCCACGTAGCCGGCGGCGTCAAAGTAGGCCTCGGCCTTCGCAGGATCGTACTCGGCGTCAGCCGCCGCCCACTCCTGGAAGAGGGCCTGGCCCTCGGTGCTTACGAAGTGCGGGGACTGCGGGCTGATGGTGAAGTTCTTGGCCTCAGAGAAGCCCTCCCACACGACGTCAATCAGTCGCTCGCGGTCCAGCGCCACGGACAAGCCCTTGCGGAAGTTCTTGTCGCGCAGCAGCTCGCGGATCTCTACCGCTTCCTCAGTCTCGGTCGCGGGGTCGTATTCCTGATCTTCGTGGTAGTCCATGTTGATGATCCAGCCGGGCCAGGCGCCGGCGCCGTTCATCCACTCGGAGTGAATGTGGTAGCCGCCAGACTCGGCCTGCTCCAGCAGGAACGGGATATCGGTGGGGTTGGTGGTGAGGCGGAAGGCCATGTCGTACTTACCCTGCGCAACATTGAGCAGGCGGACTTCCTCGTTATCCACAAACTCGATATCCACGGTGTCAATGTAGGGCAGCTGGTTGCCGGCTTCGTCAACCTTCCAGTAGTAGGGGTTGCGGGTCCAGATCCATCTCTCGCCGGCCTTGTACTCTTCCAAACACCAGGCCATCATGCAGGGATAGCCGGCGGTCTGATAGAAACGGTCGTTGACGTCGAGGTCTTCGTAGGTAGCGTCGGCGTTGTAGTCCGGGTGGAACTGCTTGAGGAAGTGCGCGGGCTTCATCAGCGGGCGCCATTCCCAGAAGCCCTGTGCCAGGATGTAGGGCATGATGTACTGCGCGCTATCGAACTTCAGCACCCAGGTCACGTCATCGGGGAACTCCATGGTGATGGGGGTGCTGTCGAGGTTGCGCGCCCACCAGGGAACCGTGTTGAAGCCCACGTCCTCGTTCAACGCCAGGTCTTCCCACCAGAACTGCAAGTCGGCGGTGGTGAAAGGCTCGCCATCGGACCACTTGAGGCCCTTGCGGAAGACCATGGTGATGGTATGGCCATCGTCGGACCATTCGGGCATCTTGACGAGCAGTCCAGGCTCGTAACCGGAGTAGTCAGCCTTCCAGCGGACGGGCGGATCGTAGATCGCCATCAAGAAGTTGCCGGCCTCATCCCACCAGGTAGCCGTGTGCCAGGTGCCGCCGTACTCACCGATGGACTCCACTACGGGAACCACCATCGGCTCTTCGGAGACGCGCTCATCAACCGGGGGCAAGTCCATGGCATCGAGCATAGGGGCCTGCTGGTACTTCGACGGTTCCTCCGTCACCACCACAGGCTCATCAGTCGCGACCTCTGTAGGAGCCACCGTAGGCTCTTCCTTCGGGCCGCAAGCGACCAGTAGCGTCGAGAGAATGACCAGGACGCTTATCAACAGAAACAGATTCTTCCTCATGTTAATCTCCTCCATTTAGAATATATGTCTTGGGAAAACATCCAAAAGTTGTCGTAAACAGTAAAATATGGTTCCTTCACACACCTCCTTTCCCATATTGTGTGATAAATTTCCCGATTGTGAGCTTAGTTTTCAGCATCGCCTCACAATCAGGGCACACGTCCTCTTAATATTCCAGCAACAGGGCCAACGCCTGTGCTGTCTGCCGGAGGGTCTCCTCCAGCGGAGCTCCCGCCCATAACACCTGCTCCAACATCTTCTGCAAGAAGCGGGAGACTTGGGGATAGTCGCTCAACAAAGGGCGTGAGCGAGCCAACGATAGCAAAGGGATCACCTTCTCCAGCCAGGGATGCTCCGGGGTAGCCAGTTGTTGGTTGAGAGAGCGGTACGCGGAAATCTGGAGACCATCCCCACAAAACGCGGCTAAATTTTCCGGTAAGACCACCAGTTTCAGAATCTCCAGGCACACTTCGCGCGCGGGAGATTGCTGGAGGATCACCCAGCTGGTTCCCCCCAGTGAATTCACCGGAGGAACGTCCAAAGAGGGACGCGGCACCGGCACAAATCCCAAGTGCGCCATGGCATCCGCCTCATCGGTCCATTCCGATTCCTCTCGAATGCGGGGCCATTCGTAGGTCCCCCCCAAAGTCATGGGGGTAATCCCGCGCCCCAGCAAGCGACAAACATCCCACCAACGATAACTCGCCATTTGCGGCGGTAAAGTGGCACGCCGCTCCAGAGTGATCTGCTGCAAAAAGCGCAAAGCCCGGCGCAGAGCAGGGGTATCCAGGGTCAAGCGACCCTTCTCATCCAACAGCTCCCCACCAGCCCCCCAGATGAAAGGGAGCAACAGATTAAGCGTCGCTTCACCCGCTGCCGCCCCTACAGGAAAAGCCCCAGCGTAGCGGTGTCCCAATCGTTGCTGCGTTCCGGGGCTGGAGAAATGATCCAATAAAGCGAGCCAGGCCTCCCACGTCTCCGGAGGGGTCAGCCCCTCCTTTGCGAACCAGTCCCGCCGGTACCACATTCCGGTCACATCGGCCTGGGTAGGCAAACCGTAGAGCTTCCCATCCACGGTATTGTGATGCGCGACCACCGGCTCCAGATCCTCACGCAAGGCCCGCGTCCACGACGCATCCAAAGTATCCAGCGGCACAATGTAGCCGGCGCGGGCGTAATTGGTGACCCACACGTAGTCCAGAGGAACCATGTCCGGGGCCTCTCCCTGCGCCACTGCCCGGCGTAAGACCTGGTGGAATTCTGGACGGGGACACATCGTCACCGTCAGGTCTACCTCTTGCTCTGGATGGGAGAGATTCCAGTGGTGAATGGCCTGCTCCAGGGAAGCCATCCACAACACATCGTAATAAGTGAGGATGCGGATAGTTATCTGCTGAGACAGCCGCGCCGCAGACTCCGGCGTTACAAAGGTCCCCTGCCCCGAACGGCGGTAAATGAAGCCCTCACGAGCCAACTCGGTCAGAGCCTGGCGCACGGGTGCGCGACTGATACCCAGTTGCTCACATAACTTCATTTCAGTCGGCAAGCGATCACCGGGCTGCAATAAGCCCGATTTCATCTGCTGTTTGAAATGAAGTTTCAGTTGATAATAAATTGGGATAGGGGAGTTTCGGTCAACCATGGACCTCTCATCAAAGACTTAGAAGAGACTTTGGTATATCCTTATACCATATAATAAGATATAAATTACTTTTTGTCAAGAGCTGGGGAGGTGAAAACCGGGCAAATTCCCGAAATTCGCTATTTGCTATTCGCTACAGGTCAAAATCGTACCACCGGCCCCGATATTGGAGGCGAAACTTGAGCCGTTTCCAGCCGGCGGGCAAGCGCGGGTTCGCAACCGGCCCTTCGTCTGTCAGGCGGATGCCGCCAAAGCCAAAGACCGCCGCCTGCCACAGCCCGCCCAGTGTCGCCGCGTGTATCCCCTCCCCGGTATTACCTCGCGCGTCCTGCAAATCGGTGCGCCCCGCAAGGAGAAAATAGCGATAAGCCTCCTCGACGCGGCCCTGCTGCGCGGCCAGCGCTGCCTGGATCGCCGGCCCCAGTGAGGAACCGTAGGTCAGATCGGTGCGCGGCGTGTAGTAATCCCAGTTGGCCGTGATCGTTTCTTCGTCGTAGTGTTCCGCCAGCAGATACAGCAGCATCAGCACGTCGGGTTGCTTGAGGACCTGGTATTCCTGCACCCCCTCAATACCCAGGAGCGACTGCATGGAACGGTCACGCGGTTCGTAATCGGCCAGCGAGATGTCTTTCAGGGCGAAGAAGCCCTCGAATTGTTCCAACAGCAGCCCCCCCTCCGGCGCGTGAGGGATGTACAACCGCGCGATGACGTCACGCCAGTGGGCCAGCCGCTCGTCCGTCAAATCCAATTGCTCCTCCAGGTCGCCTGCCTTCTCCGCGGATTCCTGCCGCAGCCAGGCCAGGAGTTCCAGCGCGGTCTCCAGGTTCCAACACGCCATACGATTCGTGTAAACGTTGTTGTCCACGTGATCGTGGTATTCGTCCGGCCCAATGACGTCGTTGATCTCATAGCGGTCCCGTTCCCCGCGCCATTCCGCGCGCGAAGCCCAGAAACGCGCCGTGTCGAGGATGATCTCCGCGCCGTAATCCCGCATGAAGGCATCATCGCCGGTGACGCGCCAGTATTGGTGCACGGCGTAGGCCACATCGGCGGTGATGTGCAGCTCGATCTCACCGCACCAAATGCGCACCAGTTCACCATCCGCAGCGATACCCCAACGCGGTGTGGTCTCGTCGCCGGTCGCCGCGCTCTCCCAGGCGTACATCGCGCCCTCGCAGCCGTTCTCCTGCGCCTTGCGGCGCGCGCCGGCCAGCGTGTGATAACGATACAGCAGCATGTTCCGGGCGATCTCAGAACGTGTGTAGCTGAAGAATGGCAGGACGAAGGTCTCCGTATCCCAGAAAACGTGCCCGCGATAGCCCAGACCGCTCAGCGACTTCGCCGCGATGCTCACGCGATCATCATGGCGCGGCGCGGCAATCAGCAATTGGAAAAGACTGTAGCGCAGCGCCAGGTCGGCTTCGTCATCGCCTTCAATGGTGACATTGGAAGCTTCCCACTCAGCGGCCCAGGCCGCATCACTGGCAACGCGCAAGGCGTCGTACCCCTGCGCTGTAGCATCCGCCAGACTGTGCAGCGCAGCCTCACGCGGCTCTGCCGTATCCCGCGCCGAGAAGATCGTCACCAGCTTGTCGGCTGTGACCGTCTCGCCGGGATGCAATGTCGCGCACGCGATCAGGGTCGGTGACCAGGGACAGTCCTGGAAAGTATGGACGGTTTCCGTGCCGCCGCTCAGAGTCAAATGACACGCCTCGCACAAATCAAGGTGAGTGGCCCTGGTCCGCACTTCCAGGTAAGCGTACCCTTCAATCGCCCCTTGATCGAGCCATTCCCAATGCCGCAAACCATCGTTATCCACGTGCCCGGACACGCCCGCGCGGAATTCCACCATGCCGCTGAAGTCCACCGAGGTCACCCGGCAGCGGATGCCCAGGACGTGTTCAGCAGCCAGACTGGCAAAGCGCTCGAAGGCGAGGTCCAGCGTGTGGCCGGCGGGACTTTGCCAGCGCACCGTCCGGGTCAGCACGCCCGTCCGCAGGTCCAGGTCGCGCCGGTAGTCCAGCACTGTCCCGCGATCCATGCGGAAACGCTCCCCGGCGATGAAAACGGTGAAGTCCAGCCAGTTTGGCACATTGACCAGCTCGGTATGGACGAGCGGAACGTCATCGAACAGGCCGTGGACCAGAGTGCTGGCCCGCTCCCCTGGGTAGCCTCCCTCGAACGCGCCTCGGGTTCCCAGATACCCGTTGCCGATGGTGAACACGGTTTCCTTGTGATTCAATGTCTGTGGATCGAAGGTCGTTTCAGTGACGTGCCAGTTGTGCATGGTTCAATTCCTCTTTTGACGTTTGACGTTTGACTTTTGACTTTTGTGCTTACTTGATATAGCCAAGATACGGGGCCTGCAATTTGAGGATCGCGGCCAACATCCCTTCCGCGCCCCTGACGCTGTCTACCAGCGGATCCACCAACAGGGCCTGCAGTGCGATGTCGCGCGAGCCGGTGATAGCGGCCTCCGAGGTCAATTCGTGGATGGCGACCTGATTGCAGAGCAAGCCGGCGAATCCTTTGGGAAATGCTCCCAGCCCCACCCCATGGACGCCCTCCTTGTCCACCACTGCCGGCGCCTCCACGATCATCTGTGGCGGCAGGTCAGCAATCAGGCCGTCGTTCGGGATGTTCACGGCCAACACCTCACGACGCGCACCGGTCACAAGACTCTCGATGAGCGTCACGAGACTCCAGCCCTCTTCCTCGCCGGTGCCGGTCGCCATTCTGGACAAGGGGGAAACCGCCGGCGTCAGGCAACTCTGCTTGTAACG
>JAUWHU010000323.1 GCA_030605705.1 Thermoflexia bacterium
CTCGTGGACACCGTCGTCACCAGCCATGAGCTGGCGGAGAAGGCGGGGAAACCGCTGGATGAGGCCCGGCACATCTACCAGGCCGCGCAGGACGCCGCCGACCGGCGACTGGCGAGGGAATAGGACGCAGATGAACGCTGATAGACGCTGATTTTTTGGTTTTATCTGCGCGCACCTGCGAAAATCTGCGTCCGACTTAGAGATTTATCAGGACGCAGATCGGCGCAGAAAAACGCTGATTTTTGCTTTTTGATCAGGGCACTGACTTTTCTGTTTTTATCTGCGTGTATCTGCGGAAATCTGCGTCCAAATTGGTTTTTATCAGGACGCAGATCGGCGCAGAAAAACGCTGATTTTTTATTTTATTTGTACCCGACTCGGTTTCTATTTTGCCAGGAGGTATCCATTGGACTTCAAGCACACGGACATCACAGAGTTGATCATCAAAGCGTTCTACAAGGTTTATAATACCCTCGGGTATGGGTTCCTGGAGAAGGTTTACCGGAACGCAATGGCTATTGAATTGCGCCAGCTGGGGCTGGAAGTGATCTCTGAGTCACGCATCCTGGTCTACTACGATGGGGAAGTGGTAGGGGAGTATTTTGCCGATCTGTTGGTGGCCGGCGTGGTGATCGTTGAGTTGAAGGCTGCCAAGAAACTGGTGGAAGCGCATGAAGCACAGCTACTCAACTACCTGAAGGCCACGCCGTATGAGGTGGGCCTGTTGCTCAACTTTGGCCCCCAGCCCGAGATAAAGCGTAAAGCATTTGATAACTCCCGCAAAGGCTCTATGCGCTGGCTTGGAGAAAAGGACGCTGATTAACGCAGAAAAACGCTGATTTTTTATTTTATCTGCGCGCATCTGCGAAAATCTGCGTCCAAATTGGTTTTTATCAGGACGCAGATGAACGCTGATAGACGCTGATTTTTTTTGGTTTTATCTGCGTGTACCTGCGGGAATCTGCGTCCGACTTAGAGATTTATGGGGACGCTGATTAACGCAGAAAAACGCTGATTGTTTATTTTATGTGCGTTCGATCTTGATTCTGGACGAGCGGAATTTTATGGGTCTCTGGGACTGGGCGTGGTAAGTGCCCCGCGACGTAAATTTTTCACCACAGATTTACACAGATTAAAAACAACAAAATCCGTGAAATCCGTGGTTGCAAATCCGTGGTTAATTTTAACTCGACCACGCGAATTCCCCAAGAGCCATGTTTAGAAAATGATGGATGTAAAAACTATTCCTATGACTTCAGCCGAACTAAATGCCAGCGATATCCAGGCCGTTGTGGAGGTTCTCTATTCCGGTCGTCTGGCTCTCGGCCCCCAGATGGTCGAATTTGAGTGCTTGCTGGCGGACTATGTCGGTACCAGGCACGCGGTGGCCGTCATCGCCGCTGGTTTGGGATAAGCCATGATTACAACTGCGCAAGACTATCGGCAGATAATTCAGGCCGGTGAATCCCAGTTCGTGGAGTTCAAGCGTGTAGCCGTGGCGCCTAAACATCTGGCCGAGAGCCTGGTGGCTTTTGCCAACGCCGATGGTGGCACTGCGCTGATCGGGGTTGAGGACGACGGCAGCATTTCAGGGATCACAGGCTGCGAAAATCACATTGACGAACTACTGCGGGCTCCTTATGTTCATTGCGTTCCACCAGTAGAGGCTCAGAGTCTCACCTTCGCCATAGAGAGCAAAACTATCCTGGCCCTCCATGTGGCCTGCAGTACCCAGGTACACGAAACCATACGCAAAACTGTCTACCTGCGTGTGGGACGAAAGAACCAGCGGTTGGGAGTAAACGACATCCTGCGTCTGGCCTACGCCAAAGGACAGGCCTCTTACGAAGTGCAGGCTATCGAAGAAGCGTCCCTGGATGACCTGGATCAGGCCCTGGTAGCAGAGTACTGCACCAGAATAGGGTCCACAGGTGAGCCTTGTGATGTTTTCTATAGCCGTGACCTGCTGGTTCGCCGGGAAGGACGATTCGTTCCCACGCTGGCTTGTTTACTCCTCTTTGCTCAGAAACCGCAGCGGTATCTGCCACGCTGTGGCATTGATTTCCTCAAGTTCGAGGGTACCCGGCAACTGGTCGGCCAGGAACTGAATATTGTCAAGCGGGAGATCATTGAGCGGCCCTTGCCGCAGCTCATCCAAAGAGCCATTGAGGTAGTAGGGATGCACGTGCGGGAGTACAGTCGTCTCGGCCCGGATGGCCTTTTCCTTACCGCACCGGAGTATCCACCTTTCGCCTGGCAGGAGGCTGTGGTTAATGCCGTCGCCCATCGAGACTATAGCATCACCGGCAAAGCTATCCAGGTGCGAATGTTCGACGACCGGCTGGAGGTAGAAAGCCCGGGGAGATTGCCTGGTCACGTGCGGCTGGATAACCTGGTACAGGAGCGGTTCTCTCGTAACCCTCACATTGTGCGTGCCCTCATTGAGTTCGGATACATGAAGGATATTGGTGAGGGGATTGATCGTATGATTATTGAGATGGAACGATTAGGGTTGCCCTCACCAGAGTTCAGCGAGCCCGACTATAGCTTTACCGTGGTCTTGAAGAACGCGCTTGTAAAACCAACGGTTGAGCCGGCGATCTCAGCCGAGGATATGCTACGACGTTATCTGCGTGAATACGGCTGGATCACTAATCGCGACTACCGGCAATTGATAGGAGTGGACCGCCAAACAGCGTGGCGACAACTGAGCCGCCTGGTCGAGAGGGGCGAATTGGTGAGAGAAGGAACAGGGCGTTACACTCGCTATAGGCTTGCCGAGTTGTAGCATAGATGTAGCATAGATGTAGCATTGAATATCGATAATCGCGAGAGGGGAGTGAGTATTGTCTGATTGCATAATCCCCATGTCCGGCCCGGACATTACCGAGTCCGTAGCGCAGCGCGCGATAGCCCTGCCTTTCCACAACAACCTGAGCGCGGAGCAGGTGGAGTACGTGTGTGAGACGCTCAAGGCAGTACACGATGAGTAGTGTGTATCTGCCTCGAAAATAAACGGTCCGTAGTAGCGACTTCAGTCGCTGGCGACGCTGAACGACTAAAGTCGTTACTACAAGTCATTTTCGTCCTTGCGAGTACACGTAGTTCATGGTTACTGCTTCGAAAATAAACCGTCCGTAGTAGCGACTTCAGTCGCTGGCGGCGCTGCCCGCCTGCACTTCGCCTGCGGGGGCTGATTCAGGGTCGCAGGCCCTTCCCTCTCGTAGCCCGATGGTTCACCGTCGGGCGGTCGCGCGCGGAGCACTCGGAATGACAACCGGGTGGGGCATTTCACCTGCATATAGTCATTAACGGGCCACGCAGGATACGCCATATATGGCTCCCAGTACACCCATACCGGGCTCGGGCCGATTGCAGGTCAGGTGGTGCTGCAAAGCCCGCCGACCCCAGCTATGCTCCGC
>JAUWHU010000148.1 GCA_030605705.1 Thermoflexia bacterium
AATTCACCACAGAGGCACAGAGAACACAGAGAAAGACAGAAAAAACTCTGCGCCCTCCGCGTTATGGGCACTGCCTGCCCATACTACGTCTGCGTTGAAATTCTTGCTTTTTGTGCCAGGATTTGATTGATAAAGTACTAACCTGGACAAGCCAGAACCAAAAATCTAACCACAGATTACACAGATTTTCACTGATTCTCTCTCATCTTTTACCCCATCTGTGCAATCGGTGAAATCTGTGGTTCATTTTCTTGAAGCCCCAATTCTTGCTTTTTGTGCCAGGATTTGATTGATAGGCGACTAATGAGAGCATTCACGTGCCCCCCGAGATGGGGCTATGAGCGCGCTGAGATTTTCGTCATTTGTAATTTCAGGTCAGCTATGAGTCTACTGAAGGAGCGCGATTTGGAAATCGCGGCTACAGCTGGTCTTACGCTGCCGCTTCTCTCCGCGCTACGATGACGCGGGCCGGGCGCAGAAGCTGCTCTCCTCTCCGGTAGCCCCGCTGTTCCTCGGCGATCACCACCAGATCCGCTTCTTGAGCAGGTGGCGCGGGGACCAGTGCCACGGCGGCGTGACATTGTGGATCGAAAGGCTGGCCTACGGAGGAGAAAGGCTCCACCCCCTCGCGGCGCAACAGGTTACACAGTCCATCATACGTGATCTGCACACCGCGATAGAGGGAATCATCCCGTTCTATGTGCGATAGCGTTTCTTCAAGGTTGTCCGCTACCTCCAGGAACTCCCGCAAGAGACGGTTCTGTTCCTCGGTGATGCGTTCCTCGCTGTGTTGCTGTTGTCGCCGGAGATAAGTCTGCCTCTCCGCTTGGAGGCGTAGCGCCAGTCCACGCCAGTCTTCCGCTTCGGGTTGCGCTGCACCGGTAAGCGGCTCGGCTTCTGGCTGAGGAGCTGTTTCCTCAATTTTGCGAAAGGGAATACGATATTTTTTCTTTTGTAATGACATCACGCCTCGATAAAAATAAATCGGTGATTGGTAATTTGGTATCGGCTCAGCGTCCCAGCGTCTCAGCGTCTTAGCGACTGCCTCGAAAATAACCCGGCTTGTAGTAGGCGATTTATCGCCGTGATTCACGGCACTGAAGTGCCTACTACGAGCCTTTTTCCCAAATATTGAGATGATACACTTCGCCAATGAGGGGGGTGAGCCATAGAAGCCCTCCCCCCTCTTTCAACCACTAAATCACAGACCAGCGGCAATCAGGCGACCTTGCCCGATTGCCCGGCCTCGACTACACCTCACGATATTCGCCCTCCACTACATCCGGGTCTTCAGGGCCGGGTTCAGCGGTCGAATCGGGGCCTACATCGGGACCGACGGGGCCGGTGGAGCCATCGGGCTGCTGCCCGTACATCTGCTCGCCGATCTTCACCGAGGCCTGGCGCAGGTCATCCATTCCCTTGCGAATCGCCGTGGCGTCGTCGCTATCCTTCAACTTTTTCAGGTTCTCAATCTCTTCTTCGACAGGAGCTTTGACATCGTCAGGGATCTTGTCGCCTTGTTCCGTCAGCAGCTTCTCCATCTGGTAGATCAACCCATCGGCCTCGTTGCGGGCATCCGCCAGATCGCGGCGGCGGCGGTCCTCGACCTCGTGTTCCTTGGCCTGCTGGATCAGATTATCAATCTCATCCTGGCCCAGGTTAGTGGAAGCCGTGATGGTGATCGTCTGCTCGCGGCCCGTGGCCTTATCCTTTGCCGAGACGTTAAGGATACCGTTGGCGTCAATATCGAAGGAGACCTCAATCTGGGGGACGCCGCGCGGCGCGGGCGGGATACCATCCAGCCGGAATTGACCGAGCAGCATGTTGTCCGGCGCCATCGGGCGCTCGCCCTGGTAGACTTTTATGTCCACGGCAGTCTGACCGCTATCGGCGGTGGTGAAGGTTTCGCCCTTGCGAACGGGGATGGTGGTGTTGCGCGGGATGAGCGGGGTCATCCGGTGACCCAACGTCTCTAAGCCGAGGGAAAGCGGGGTCACGTCCAGGAGCAGGATGTCGGTGACATCACCGCCCAACACGCCGCCCTGGATCGCCGCCCCTACGGCCACGACCTCGTCGGGGTTCACGCCTTTGTGCGGTTCCTTGCCACCGGTGAGGTTGCGCACCAGGGTCTGGATCATTGGCATCCGGGTCGCGCCGCCGACGAGCACCAGCTGATCGAGGGTCGCCGGAGTGATCTTCGCGTCCGTCAACGCTTTCTCAAAGGGAACGCGGCAGCGATTCACCAAGTCCTGGGTCAATTGCTCGAATTTGGTGCGGGTCAGCCGCATTTGCAGGTGCTTGGGGCCGCTGGCATCTGCCGTGATGAAGGGCAGGTTGATCTCGGTCTCCATCATCGTGGAAAGTTCGATCTTCGCTTTTTCGCCGGCCTCACGGAGCCGCTGCATAGATTGGCGGTCGTGGCTCAGGTCAATGCCCTGATCCTTCTTGAACTCCTCAAGCATCCAATGGACGACGCGCTCGTCCCAGTCATCGCCGCCCAGGTGGGTATCGCCGTTGGTCGCCTTCACCTCGATCATACCCTCGCTCACTTCGAGGATAGACACGTCGAAGGTGCCGCCGCCCAGGTCGAAGATCAGGATGGTCTCATCCACGTTCTTGTCCAGGCCATAAGCCAGCGCTGCCGCTGTCGGTTCGTTGATGATACGCAGCACTTCCAAGCCGGCGATCTGGCCGGCGTCCTTGGTCGCCTGCCGCTGGCTGTCGTTGAAGTAAGCCGGCACCGTGATCACGGCCCGATTCACCGGTTCACCCAGGTAGGACTCGGCATCCTTCTTCAGTTTCTGTAGGATCATCGCCGAGATTTCCTGGGGCGTGTAGTCCTTGTCAATGATGGGGATGTGTACGCGCGCGTCATTCTGCGGCCCCGCCACGATGTTGTAGGAGACCATCTTGCGCGTGACCCCGACTTCCGGCTCGTCGGCCCGTCGCCCCATCAGCCGCTTCACGGAATAGATCGTGTTTTCGACGTTCACAATCGCCTGCCGCTTGGCGGTGACCCCCACCATGCGCTCGCCATTCTTGTTGAAGGCAACGACGGAGGGCAACAGACGTCCCCCTTCGGACGTGGGAATCACGGTGGTCTGACCGCCTTCCATCACCGCGACTGCCGAGTTTGTCGTTCCCAGATCAATACCTACGATTTTACCCATTTACAACCTCCCTTGTGCAATTAGTCCCAATACGGTTCAGATAAGCAATGTCCAGACCTCCGAGGTCTCACGGGGCTTTTGCGCGACAGTTTTTCGCTCAATAATATTTTGTGCCTACGAAGCTCTTACCGGAGACCTCAGAGGTCTTAAGTGGCCGGGGTAGTCCCCGTTCCCGTGGCTTAAATTATAACGGGTAAAGATTAGAAAAACATTAACGAAAGATTAGAATTGCATAAACGATTCAAGATTCCCCTGAAAAAAGGTTTTCTAACCGCAAAGAACGCCAAGGGCGCAAAGTTTTTCAAAGGCTATCTGCAAATTGTTGATGTTTTGGATGAGATTGCGCAAGATTCTCAACTTTCCCTTAATTTTTCTTGGCGTTCTTTGCGCCCTCTGCGGTTCAATTAGTTTTTTCAGTGGAGTCATTCAAGATTCCCCTGAAAAAAGGGCATCTCACCACAGCCGAATTCGCGGCGCAGTGGCTCGCAAAGCACACTGTGACCCGCGAGGTTGAACTAAAAAACGCCTAAAACGTGTCCAACTTTTGGGGTTCACTTCACATTCGTGGGGAAAATCGCCTGGAAAGCGTCTTTTTGGACAACGTTTTCCCTAAAAAACGCCTAAAATGTATCCAATTTTTGGGGGTTTACTTCAGTGCCTTGGGTCAGCAGCCCCCATGGTCTGCGAAAAGTCTCACGTCCGGTTCGGGAGTGGCGGCAGGAGCAGCGCTGGCCCTGCCGACCATGATTTGGGCTGCTCACTAGATTTGAGGTCATCCTGCTCTGGCTTTGCAGAACTCCTAGCTCTCATGGTCAGTGGTTCGCCAACCTCTCCCTGATCTTCTCCATCATTGCCGCTTTCATCTCATCGGTCACATTTTCCGGATCGGTTACACTACTCACAAAACGACTAATTGCCTTTTTCTCTTTACCTTCCCAACAGGGATAAACGTGCAAGTGAAAGTGGAAGACATCTTGTCCGGCTGCGGGTTCGTTAGACTGAGTTAAGTATATACCATCACATTGCAGCGCCTTTTTGACAGCTCTCGCAACCTTGATAGTCTCTTTCATCACATGAGCCCCCATATCACTGCTCATGGCATAAATATCTGGGACGTGCTCTTTTGGGACCACTAAAGCATGGTTTTCCAGCGAGAGGAAGACGATAACTTCGTCGTTTTCATCAATGACGTATGCTGGGGCTTTCCCTTCAATGATTCGGCAGAAGATACATCCTTCCCGATCACCCATGTGTTTCACTTGTCCTCCCGTTGCCATCGCCACTCCC
>JAUWHU010000032.1 GCA_030605705.1 Thermoflexia bacterium
CTCCTTAAAAGTTATCGGGCCGGCTAACCGTGGCCCAGTTTTCCAGCATACGTGACCCCGCAACATTGTCAATTGCCCCTACTCCCACGCTCCCACACTCCCTCATCCTCCCCTACTCCAGAAACCCGCGCTCCTTCAGATATGCTACGATCTTCCGCGCATTCTCCTCCGCCGTGTGTTCCACCGTCTCCAGCCGCACCTCCGGAGCCAGGGGCGCTTCGTAAGGGTCGTCAATTCCCGTGAAGCCTTTGATCTCGCCCCGGCGGGCTTTGGCGTACAGCCCCTTCACGTCGCGCTGCTCGCAGACCTCCAGTGGCGTGTCCACGAACACCTCGATGAAGCGCTCCTCCCCCACCATCTTGCGCGCCTCGCTGCGCGTCTGGCGATACGGGCTGATCGCCGCGCAGACCGCCGTGCCGTGGTGCCGCGTGATCTCCCCCGCCACGAAGCCAATCCGTCGAATGTTCGTGTCGCGGTCCGCTTTGCTGAACCCCAGCCCTTTCGAGAGATGCGTGCGCACGATATCGCCGTCCAGCAGCGTCACCTGGCGGCCATGCTCCAACAGCAGCGCCGTGAGCGCCTGCGCATTCGTGGATTTTCCAGACCCACTCAGGCCGGTGAACCAGACACACAGTCCTTGCTTGGAGCGCGGCGGATGCGCTTCCAGCAGAATTTGAGCCGTCTCCGGGCGGGTGAACCAGGCCGGCAGGGGCTTCCCTTGCGCCAGATACTCCTCCCGCACCTGCGTGCCGGAGAGCGAGACAATCTTCGCCTGGGCCGGCGCCCGCGAGCGCTCCTCGTAGCGTTCCTCTTCTACCAGGTACACGAGTTCCTGGAATTGCACCGCCTTGACCCCCAGCTCGCCCTCGTACTGGGCCAACATCTCCTGCGCCTCATACGGCCCGTAGAAAGGCTTGCCGCTGCTGTCCTTCCCCGGCCCGGCGTGATCCCGTCCCACCACGAAGTGCGTCGCGCCGTAGTTGCGACGGATCAGCGCATGCCACAGCGCCTCGCGCGGCCCGGCCATGCGCATCGCCAGTGGCAGCAGGCTCAACACGGTGCTGTCCTTATCATAATAATTTTCCAGCAGCGACTTGTAGACACGCACGCGGGTGTAGTGATCCACGTCGCCGGGCTTCGTCATCCCCACCACCGGGTGGATCAGCAGGCTGCCCCCCACCTGCGCGGCGGCACGCTTCGTCAACTCCTCGTGAATCCGGTGTAGCGGATTGCGCGTCTGGAACGCCACCACCTTGCGGTTGCCCAGTTTCGCCAGTAAGGTACGCACCTGCGCGGGCGCGCGGCGAATGTCCACAAAGTCGTAATATTTGGGGAGATTCAGCACCTTCAATTCACCGGAGATGCACAGGTCGTACCAACGTTCCATTTCTGAGACCAATGGATGGCGATGGTCCGTCGTGCCCAACACCAGGCGCGCTTCCTGCGTGGGGTCCCAACGGAAGACCTCCTCCAATCGCATCACCGCCATGATGTAATTACGCGGATCGCGCAGCGTGATCCATTCGGCGCGGGTCGGCAAATCCTCCTTGTTGATGGTCAACGTGATCGGGATAGGGAACAACGCGCCCCCGGCCAACCGCATCTCGGTCAGCACCCGCTGATGATCGGCCTGGCCCATAAAGCGACCCAGCGGGGAGAATCCTCCCACGGCCAGCAGTTCCAGGTCGTGCAGATTCCGCTGCGACATTTTAAAGGAAGGATACCGGTTCGCCTCAACCAGGAGCGCTTCCCGCTCCTCGCCGGTCACGACCAGATTCACCAATTTCCCCCCGTAGGGAGGGATCAGGATACTTTGTTCATCGTCCATGTGTATTTTCTCCTTACGCTACGCCGCTAAGGGTCTGTAAAAGAATAGTTTCCCGCACTGACGCCCCCGAGGAGCGCGAAGCCTACCCGTTAGGGTACGGGGGCTGAGAGCGAAAAATGTGGAAAGTTATATTTTCACGAGCCTACAAAAACCACAGCAGGTAAAGCGTCCTCAGACTCAAGAGGACGATCACCGTTCCCACCAATCCCATTAACGCGCGGGTCGGTAATTTCTTGCACACGTAAGCCGCGAGGGGAGCCGCCAACATCCCGCCGCTCAACAGGCCGACAATGATCTCCCAATGCTGCGTCAGCGCGCTGCCCAGGGTCAGGACAAAGGTCAGGGATTCGGCAATGGTCACAAAGAACTCCGCTAAGTTGACCGAGCCGATGACCATCCTGGGCGTCCCACCCTGTGCCACCAACGTCGTGGTGACAATCGGCCCCCAGCCGCCACCGCCGACGGCGTCGGAGAACCCGCCGATGGCCGCCAGCGGCGTCAGCCGGCCATCTATCAAAAACTCCGCGGTGTGTTCCGCCCGGAACGCCTTGACCAGGATCCGCACCCCCATCGCCAGCAAATAGAGCGAGATCAGGGGTTTGATGATTTCTCCCGGCACGGCGGTCAACACGTAGGCCCCCAACGCGCCCCCCACCACGCCGGGAACGACCAGTTTCTTGAACAGGGCGCGATCCACGTTACCGAATTTGAGATGGGCCAGCCCTGAGACGGCCGTCGTGAACATTTCGGAAATATGTACACTGGCGCTGGCCAGCGCCGGGGCGACCCCCACACTCATCAGAAAAGTGGTGGAGCTGACGCCGTAAGCCATCCCCAGAGCGCCATCAATCAGCTGCGCCACGAACCCCACCAGGATGTAGATAAGGATTGTATTCATGTTTCCCTCACCTGGACAAACCAGAACCAAAAGAGCTAACCACGGAGCGTAGTATGGGCAGGCAATGCCCACAACGCGGAGAAAAACGGAAAAAACTCTGCGCCCTCCGCGTCCCAGGCCTGTTGGCCTTTGGCTATAGTCTGCGGTGAAATCCTTGTTCTTTGTGCAAGGAGTTGATTGGTAAGGTACTACGCCTCAGCTCTCTCCAGCGCCGCCAACAGGCGTTGCATTTGCGAGCTGTTCGTCAGGTCGCCGCGCGTGCGTTCCAGCACCCCGCGCAGCTGGTCCACGCGGCGCCGCAACCCCCCGGTGATGGCGTCAGGATAGCCGAAGGAAAACAGCGTCTCGTAGACGGCATCCATCGCCGCCAGCAGCCGCTCGGCTTCGCCCATCTCCTCGCGGCGCATACAATCTAAGCAACGGCGACGCAGCTCGCTGGCCGCCTCACACAACCCGTTGAGGTAAGTAGAGTAGGGCACCTGGGCCTCGGCAGGGATGGGCAAGGGCCGGTTCCCCACCAGAGCCAGCGTGAGGCGCGCTTCCACCCACTCCTTGAGCGCGTCCTGCGTGTAGCCCGTGTAAAAGAGAGCAGGATGAGGACCTGACAGCTCCTGCAGCTCTGCCGCCATCGCGTCGGCCTCGGCCAACAAGGCCATCGCCTCATCCCAGCGATCACGGTGCGCCGCGCGGATCGCCTGCGAGCAGAGGCGAATCAATTCCCGGCTGCGGCGCAAGGCCTTGTCCCGCACTTTGTTGCGCGCCTCAAAATCCGCCTCGGCCGCTTCCGCCAACTCATCTAACCACGTATGTAAAGTCCTGTCCATGATCGTCCCTCCTGGTTACCCAATGCTAATCCGTTTTAGGCGGATGCACGCCGCTGAAGAAAGCGCGGGCCAGCTCGTCACCCCGTCCGGGTAACACGATTTCTCCGAAAGCTGACTCGTACTTCGCCAGGTTGTCCTGCAAAGCTCGCAGGAATAACTTGGCATTGAGCGGTGTCATCACCACGCGAGCTTTGACCCGCACCTGGGGTTGGTTGGGCAGGGCCTGGGCGAAATCCACGATGATTTCCGAGGGGGAATGTGAGATCAACGCGAAATTCGCGTAGACCGGCTCCAAGTCAGACGGTAGGGAAACATTCAACGATCGGGGTTTAGGTGCAGACATAAGATTTTCTCCTCACGATAAGAATTGTAGGGGAAACCCTCCGTGGTTTCCCAACGTAAGGGGAATCCTCTGTAATTCCCCAAAATACGAAATAAAAAATGGCATAAAGGCAGAAATGACACATCTCTTCCCAAACGCTCTAAGCCCCCGTCCCCGGGGGCGGGTTGACGAGGAAACTTGCCCAGGGGACGCCCCCGAGACGGGGGCTGGGAGCAGAGTAAGCGCGGCTTTTGCCCCTATGCAAAAATGGCAGAGAAGTAATCTTCCCTGCCATCATCAAAGGGCCTCTCTTTAGAAGGGCATGTCGCTTTCCGGGGGGGGGGCGGCGTTTGATTCGGCGGGCGTAGCCGACTCAGAAGGCACGTTGGCTTCACCCCGCTGGCCCAGGAAGCGAATTGTGTTCGCCGTGATCTCGTACGAAGCACCGACAGTCCCATCCTGCCGGGTCCAGACGCGCGGGCCGCCGGTCTGCGGATCGGGCTTCAGCCGCCCTTCGATCAGCACCGGTCGTCCTTTGCTCAGGTACTGGGCCGCGGTCTCCGCCAAACGTCGCCAGGCCGTCACGCGGAACCAGGTGGTCTCCTCACCCGGTGTGCCGTCCGGGCTGGTCCACTTGCGGTTGGTGGCCACGTTGAGGGTGGTGACAGGGGTGCCGTCCGGTGTGTAGCGCATCTCCGGATCCCGGCCCAGGTTACCTACAATGATGATTTTCTGGTACATTGGTTGCCTCCTTTTGGAACGTTAGATAGTAACAAAAAAGGTACTTTTTTAGTGTACCCCAAATAAAAAAAAGTGCAACTGCACGCCCCGTCTCTATCTTGACAATGTCACATTGTCGAACTATTCCCCTTCCACGAAGCAGATCAACCCCTCGGCGATGCCCTCCGCCACTATCTCCGGTCGCTCGACCAGCAATTCGCGATCGTCCAACATGAAACCGGCCTCAATAATGGCTGCCGGCGTGTGCGGAGCAATCTCATAGTAGGCATGGTAGCGGGTCATGTCGTAGGTAATGGTGTTGGCATCAAAGGGTAACCCGGTCCGCTCCTGGTAATGGCGGATAATGCAATCCACCAGCCGATCCTCGGATCCGGGGATGTAGCTGGATTCCGCGCGGGCGAGCTTGAAGCCGGTCTTGCCGGGGTAAGCGCAGGAATCGGCGTGGATGGAAAGCAGCGCGTCCGCCTGGTAGCCCTCCAAACGCTCGTCAAACTCCTCCAGGAGGTCAACCTGCCAGCCCCGTCGCTTCAGGATCTCCACCACGCGCCGGGCAATCTCGGCGTTCACCTGGACTTCCTGCAGGCCATCGGGGCAGACAGCGCCGCTATCGCTGCCCGAATGTCCCGCGATGATCCCCACAATCGGGACGTGGGGCACGGGGGTGATCGGCGCCACGGTCGCGGTCGGGGTCGGGCCACCCAGGGGAATCAGCGCCGGACCGGGGGTCTCGCTCTGCGCCGCCACCTCGTCGCCGCCACTCACCGCCGGGATGATCGGCAGCAGACCGGTGGGCACAGCCAACGCCACCAGGAAAGCCAGCAGCACCAACGCGCGAAGCATCGTCCCTACCGTCCGGGAATCTTCCAGGAGTCGCTCCCTCCTCTCCGCAGTTTTGCGTCTCATGCGACCCTCATCAGGTTCACCGCATCCGGCGGCGCCACGCATCCTTCACCTGGAAGGCATCCCAATTGTCCTTGTGCAGCAGGAAATCCAGCACGAGCCGGTTAAACTTGGGCGTCGCCTCCAGCATCGGGTAATGCTGCACCCCCTCCATGGGGAATGCGTACACATTGTAATCCAAATCTTCCAGGATCTTCTCATCCGGCATCTGGATCAAGGTGTCCTGAGTCCCATAAAGCAGCATGATTGGGATCTCCAATTCCTCCAGTAGCAAGGTAAGGTCTTGCCCTATCATGGAATGTAAGCTGCGTACCACCGCCGCCCCATCCGTCTTGGCCGATTCCATAGCCACTTCCTGGTAGGTGCTCAAACGTCGTCCCAGGATACGCTCCGCCGGGTTACTCCCCCCGCTAAACCCGCTCAACGAGCGGCTGATGGCTAACTCCGTCAGGGGCGTGTTCACCAACATCACCTGCTCTACCCAGTCAGGGAACTGTGAGGCGAAATGCAGCGCGATCACCCCTCCCAACCCGTGCCCCACCAGAGGAAGCTGCCTAATTCCCAGCTGCTCTAAAAACAAGGCCACCTGTTCCACATACCCTTTCACTGAGTAACGGGCCTGGATTTTGTCGGAGTCCCCAAAGCCCCAGAAATCCAGGGCATAAGCCCGATAGGAAGAGGCCAGCTCCACCATCGTAGGAACCCAGTAACGCCACGAGCCTAACCAGTCGTGCAGGAAGAGCAAGGGCTTCCCACGACCCAGGGCCTCGTAGTGAACCAGGCTACTTTCTAAGATGACGGCGCTCATCGGTAAATCCTTCTCCTCACTCCTTACTCCTCACTTCTCTTCTTTTCCCACTCTGCCAAAATACGCTTGACCTGCTGAATCAGTTCGTCCGGCGCAAACGGTTTCAAAATGTACTCCGTCGCTCCCGTGTCCAACCCTTCGTTGATCTCGCTTTCCTGCCCCTTGGCGGAGAGGAAAACAATGGGAATCTTCCGCATCTCAGGCATCGTTCTCAACACACGGCAAGCCTCATAGCCCGTCATCTGAGGCATCCGCACGTCCAACAGGATCAGATCCGGCTTGACCTGCGCTGCTTTCTCCACAGCCTGGACCCCATTCACCACCGTCTCGATCTCGAAACCGGCGAAACGCAGCGTGAAAGAGATCAGCTCCCGAATGTCGCGTTCGTCCTCGGCTACCAGGATTTTAGTCATACTTCTGCTCCTTATGCAATACATCTTTGACTACTGAGAAACACCTTATCAACCCCCACCCCCCTGCTCTCTCGAGAGCCGGCTGCCAGGGAGATGAAGGTAAATGGCAAGATGTCAGAGTTAAAGTCCGCCGAGCGGCGCTTCCCGCCTGCACTTCGTTTTCAGCCTCGGTGGTCTGAAATAGGCCAGCCTGAGTAGTAATACTCGCGGCAGGTTTCTTGCCGCATGAATAATTTTTTATCCCGCAAAATTATGGGTTGCTCTACTGAAAAAAGTCTTCTACCACGGAGCGTAGGCAGGAAATGCCCATTGACACGGAGAAGATTTGATATTTGGTTTGAGAAAATTCCACTTTACACGTCAAAAAGTTAATTCTCTCAAGGCCAAGTTTAAAATCTCTGTGCTCTCCGT
>JAUWHU010000523.1 GCA_030605705.1 Thermoflexia bacterium
CACCGCCGCATCCAACGCCGCGCCCACCTCCCGGCGGACTTCCTCTGGGGGCAGATTTTGCAAACGCACCCTGGCCCGCTCCAGGCTCCCTTCCTGTCCACAGGCCAAGGCGGTCATGCGGATCCAATCGGCGCGGTATTCGACTTGCAGCAACGGCGGATAAGTGTCGTAGTATTGGACGGGTTCTATTTTCCAGGTGTATAACAAACCTGACGCCAATCCCAACAACACTCCCACCTGGAACAGGCGTTGCGATTTCATGGCGCGCCTCCGAGATAAGGCGCCATGAGAGGCGTGGCGACACCGAGGTCGCGGGCCAGCTGCGCCAGTGGTATGATGTTAGCAACCGGGGACTCTTTGGCGATCAGTGACTCTGTCAACATCACGAGGGGCGCGACAGGGTCTTGCGAGTTGAGCCGGGCCAGGCGGAGCCGTGCGCGACCCAGGTCGCCCTCGCTAGCGTAGGCCAGGGCCACCAGGTTGACGTACTCACCTTTGTAATCGGCGCGGAGCGCGGCGGGGGCGGTATCGTAGTATTTGATAGGCCAGAATTTCCATCCAATCAAGAAACCCAGCCCCACCCCTACGACGATACCTATCGCCAACCAGTATCCGCGTTTCATGGCAGGAGCTCCCCATCGCAGGCGAAAAGGGCCGGCGCTCCGCCGGTGTGCCAAAAGAGAACTCGTTCCCCGACGATGAATTCCCCCCGGCGGATGAGGTCATCCAATCCGCCCATGGCCCTGCCGGTATAGACGGGATCAACTAACAGCCCCTCGGTGCGGGCGACAAGGCTGATGGCGGCGCGTTCCAGTTCACCGACCACGCCGTACCCACCTCCCAAATAGCCGTCCGCTACGTGAAATTCCTCCGGCGTGAGGGTGAAATCCAGCCCCAGCAGCGCGGCGGTCTCCGCCGCCAGCTCCGCCATGTGCTGGCGGAAAGGCGCGGCTTTTTCGGCAATACTGATGCCCACGATGCGCGCCGGGTAATCTAACGCGCGCGCGCCGAGAGCCAATCCGGTCTGCGTCCCCCCGCTGCTGGAAGCAACCACGATAGCATCGAATGTGATCCCGCGTGCCTGGGCCTGCTGCACCAATTCGACCAGCGCCGCGACGAAGCCACAGATGCCCACGGCATTGCTCCCCCCGTAAGGGATGACGTAAGGGTGATGTCCGGCGCGCCGGAGCTCATCTGCCTCGGCGGCGAGGGCCGGCAGCAACGGACGCTCCCCGGCCCAGCGCACCTCCGCCCCCAGCAAGCGATCGAGCAGGTAGTTACCCCGTGCCGTCGGGGGCGCATCACCGCCCAGGACGAGAACACAAGGCAATCCCACTTTAGCTGCAGCTGCGGCAGTCTGCCGGGCGTGATTGGACTGTTGCGCGCCGGTGGTCAGCACCACGTCGGCGTGCTGGCGCAGCGCGTCGGCCATGAGGAAGGCCAACTTGCGCACCTTGTTGCCTCCCAGGCCCAATCCCGTCAGGTCGTCGCGTTTCACCCAGAGCTCCGGCCCGCCCAGGGCCGCAGAGAGTCGCGGCAGAGGCATCAGTGGCGTCGGGCATGATCCCAATGCCACAGGGTGGAGGGACTCAAGTTGGCTAAGTAGGGATTCGCACTCCATTGGGTTTTTATCCTCCTCCTCACGGTCGGATATTTTTCAGATCAGGGAAAATTGGACACGGATTAACACGGAAACACCTGGATTTGTAAATGCTTGTCTCCGAGAGGAGTGTGCGTTTTGACGTTCTTGTACTCCTCCAGGCACAAAAATGTCCGAGAGTAAGTTCTCCCCCTATGATACATCGGAACTCGCAGAGAGCCAACAAAAGGAAGGGCAGTTACAAATAGCAAATGGCAGATCACAGGTTACAAGTTACAAGTTACAAGTTACAAGTTGCAAGTTGCAAGTTGCAAGTTACAGTTGTGCCCTCTTGCAGCTGTGTTATAGTAATTCCCAACAAAGAAATATAGAAGAGGCTGAACATGAATGTGAAACGCGAGTTATGGATACTTCTCCTGGCAATGCTGCTGGGAACCCTGGTGACAGGCCCGATCATGGCACAAGAGGCAACCGCGCGCCTCATCATTTTCCACTCTCCTCAATGCCCCCACTGCCACACGGTGCTGACGGAGGTTTTGCCTCCGCTCCAGGAACAGTACGGCGACCAATTGCAAATCCTGGAGGTTGACACCTTTCAGGAGGAAGGGTACGCTTTGTACGAAGCCGCCGTCGAGAAGTACCACCCGGCGCAACGCGGCGTCCCCACCCTCGTCATCGGCGACCACATCCTGATAGGGAGCAGGGAGATTCCCGCACAGCTGCCCGGCCTGATCGAGAATTACCTCGCGGCCGGCGGCGTCGCCTGGCCCGACCTGCCCAATCTGCCGGTAGAATCCAACACGCCGCAGTCGCTCTCCTGGCGCGATAAATACATGCAGGACCCCGTAGGCAGCACCTTCTGCGTCGTCGTCCTCGCCGGGCTGCTCGCCGCCATCATCGCTGCCGCGCGCCCGCGCGACTGGCAGCGCCGGCTCGCCACGCACAGCTTCCCCTGGAGTTTCCTGCTCGTGGCCCTAGTGGGAATCATCGCCGCCGGCTACCTCAGCTACATAGAAACCACCCAGACCACCGCCGTCTGCGGCCCCGTTGGGGATTGCAACACCGTCCAACAAAGCCAGTTCGCCCTGCTATTCGGTTTCCTTCCCGTGGC
This sequence comes from Thermoflexia bacterium, assembly GCA_030605705.1. Taxonomy (GTDB): domain Bacteria; phylum Chloroflexota; class Anaerolineae; order B4-G1; family SLSP01; genus JAUWHU01. The sequence continues at coordinate 2,712 of JAUWHU010000523.1, forward strand.
CGTCTTCGGCTTGCTGGGATACCTCGCCACCGTCGCCGCCTTCATCTACGGGCGCTGGGAGAAAGGGCCTTATGCGGCCTTGGCTCCCGCCGCGACATTCTTCCTGACCGCCTTCGGCGCATCGTTCTCGGCCATCCTGACCTTCCTGGAACCGTTCGTCATCGGCGCGACCTGTCTGTGGTGCCTGACCTCCGCCGTCTGCATGGGGCTGCTGCTACTCTTCAGCGCCGGGCCGGGATGGGCCGCGCTCAACAAGCAGCGGAATCCTAAAACCGCGCGTCGCCGCAAAGTGGTCAAGAGGCGCGGCGCCTCTTAGCAGCTGCTTCATAGCTCCCCTAAAAAAAGACTTCTCACCACAGAGGCCACAGAGAAAAAAATAAATTTTAGTGTAAAAATACTTAACATTGCACGTCAAAAAGTTAATTTTCTGAATGCCAAGCTTAAACTCTCTGTGCCCTCCGTGGTGAAATTCCTGTTTTTTTTCAGTAGACTCATTCATAATAATCCGCGCTCAAGAAACGGGCCAGCGACAGCGTCAACAGGTGCTCGTAAGCGACTTGCCGGCTGAGATACCCGCCAGTGAACGCGCCGATGGCCCCGCCGTGACGGTTGGTGTCGTGACCGCCGGTCACAGCATCCACGGCCGGCCCCAACTCCACACCCGCGCGCAACGCAGCGACCACCGGTGGGGGCAGCAGCAGATTCTCACCGCCCGCCACGCCCACCGCGCCATCCTCGCGCGCGACGGCGCACCAGGCGGAAGTGTACACCTCGCCGGCGACCTCCAACAGCCCACCCTCAAATCCGATGCCTAACGTGGCCTCGCTGCGCTGGAGCGCGGCTGCCGCCCGCGCTAGCGCTCCGCGGCGCGGCTCCTCCTCGCCCCACGGCAGGGATGAGACGCCGCTCGCCCCGGCGCCGGCCTCTAACCGCACCTAGGGGCCGTAGATGCGGCGCACCACCGCC